>JBBTGV010000036.1:0-10087 GCA_038041305.1 Deltaproteobacteria bacterium
ATAGACATATAGCATACAAACAAACGAAAAAACAATTTTAAAACGATCGCCTAAAGGAGACATCAGATGAAACAGCGGATGTTCGTCGCGCTCTTAATAGCCGTAGCCTGCTCCGGAGCGTCATACGCAGGGGCAGAAGACCATATGGACCACATGGGAGGCGCTGACGGGACGGAAAAGATGGCGCTTAAGGCCGCGGATTACACGAAAGAGGCCGAGGAGTCGGGCGTAAAGGTAAAGGTCAGCCTTGACAATCCGGGCGAGGCGGCCCCGCCTGTTTTTACGATAACCCTTGACACGCACACCGTTGACCTCGGGCAGTTTAAGATAGAGGGCATAACGACATTAAGGGACGATGCGAAGAAAAGCTACGCCGCGTCCCTCGTCTCGGAAACGGGATCATCGCACCACAGGACGATTACCCTTGAGTTCAAGGATGCTGACCTCACTCTTTTACCGTATGTTGAAATCATATTAACGGGCCTTGCGGGGGTTGATGAACGGGTATTCAGGTTTGACGCGCCGAGCTTTTAATCCCCTTTCGGGGTTCAAACGGGCGACAGGCGGACAGGAGAGTCTCCGGCGCTGTTTTTTCAAGGGAATCATCCGGCTTGCTTGACTGCGTCTTACTTCTCATTTTCCCCGGATACCCTGTGAAACTCCGAGTAGATTTCCTCCCATTTGTAAGGCTTTCTTATGAATCCGGTCGCCCCCATCCGCAGCATGCCTTTTCTCTTATGCTCATTGCCTGAGCCCACTACCAGCAAAACCCTTGCAACGGGGTCTTCATCCATAATCTCCTTAAGCGCGGGGATGCCGTCCTTGCCTTCCATGCCTATCTCCATTGTAACGATATCCGGCCTTTCCCTTCTGTAAAGCGCAATTGCCTGCGCGCTGTTGCTTGCAAGCCCTATCACCTGATGCCCAAGCCCCTCAACAATTGATTTAAGATATACGCGAGTCGGATAAGACTCATCCGCTATCAAGACCCTTGGCATTGTTCCAGCAAACCCCTCTCATGATGGAAAAACTTTAAAACAGGTTCAGGGGAAAACCAATCCCGCAGGGCCTCTATGCCCCCGCAGACAGGGTGCCCTGCCTCTCAAACGCCTCGGCAAGCCTTTTAAGCTTCTCAATGGCCTTTACCTCAACCTGCCTTACCCTCTCCCTCGTAACGCCGAACGCCCTGCCTATGGATTCAAGTGTCTGCGGGCCGTTGTCGTCAAACCCGAACCGCATCCTTAAAATCCTCTTTTCGTTGTCGTCCAGGCTTGAAAGCCATGTGTGCACCCTCCCCGACATCCTCGCGTTGTCTATTATGTCCAACGGATTCTGCTGCGCCGTGTCCTCAAGTCTGTCCATGAGGGAGAGTTCCGTGCCGTCGGGAAGCGTGGCCTCAAGCGAGTAGCTTTTCCTGCTGATCGTGTCAAGCCTTCTCACATACCTGCCCGAAAGCCCGGTCGCGTCCGATATCTCGGCGAGGCTCGGCTCCCTGTTAAACTGCTGCGAAAGATGCCTTGAGGCCCTTGAAACCCTTGACATGTCCGCGGTCACATGTATGGGCAACCTCACCGTATTGGCCTGATTCGCTATAGCCCTCTCAATTGACTGCTTTATCCAGTATGTCGCGTATGTTGAGAACTTGCAGCCCTTCTGGGCCTTAAACCTCTCAACCGCCTTTATAAGCCCCACATTGCCCTCTTCTATGAGGTCCTGTATGGGCAGCTCCCTGTTTATGTAACGCTTCGCTATGCTTACGACAAGCCTTAAGTTTGACTCAATCATGCGTTTGTTCGCCGACTTGTCTCCCTTTGCGATCCTTCTCGCAAGCGTTTTTTCCTCCTCGGGCTTAAGGAGCGGGAATCTTTTTATGTTGTTGAAATAGAGCCTAACGGAATCGGTTGACGCCCCTAATCGTCCGTCTTTTATTTCCCTGTTTTCGCTCTGGCCGTGCGGCTCATACGCGGCGCGTTCTTCATGCCCATATTCCTCCCTGTCGCCGTAAAAATGCTTGGCCTGAGGCGGCAGGGCCTTTTTCCTCTCCATAATGCGGCTTAAGTATGGAAGCGGCCATTTCAGCGCCTGCGCCTTTAGGGCAATCCCTGACAACTCCCTGCCTTTCAACATATTCTTTCTCCTTGGCTAAATTGTTTTTGGGGCCAAAGTGTTTCCGGAGGCCAATGGTCTAAATATTCTTTCGCCGCGGGCCTTAATATTAAGATCCTGATGCCGTATCCGCGCATAAAGCCTTTGTTTGATATTCCTTATTATATTGCAATATCGGTGCCAAGCTAATTTGTTATTGTATTTCAGCCGGATGCTTAAAATCAAAGGATAAGGATGGGTGGGTTTGGTAAGATTCTTTCCTGCTTAAACGGAAAGAATCTTACCAGCAAGACAGCTATTTCTGCTGGGTTTTCTTTAGCCTCTCCCTTAAGGTAATCCTTGATATGCCTAATATCTCCGAGGCCTTTGTCTTGTTGCCGTTGACCTTGTTGAGCACATGCCTTATGTAATCGCCGTTCATCTCCTCAATCGTAAGACTTGTCTTTAAAGGCATGAACGCCCCCGCGCCCGATGAACTGAAAACCCCTTCGGAGGTCATCTCAAGGGGCAGATGCCTTGGCTGAATTTCATCGGAGTCCGTGAGAATAACGAGCCTTTCAATCAGGTTTTTAAGCTCCCTTATGTTGCCGGGCCAGCGATATCTCAAGAACGCATCCCTTGCCTCTTTTGAAAGCCTTTTCGGATGCACCCCTGAAGACCTGCAGGCCTCGTCCATGAAATGCCCCGCAAGGGGTATTATGTCCTCTTGCCTGTCCCTTAAAGGCGGCACATTGACGACAATCACCTTCAGCCTGTGGTACAGGTCTTCCCTGAAGGTCTTGCCCCTTACCATTGCCTCAAGGTCCCTGTTGGTCGCGACTATCACCCTTACGTCAACGGGTATTTCCTTTGTCCCTCCGACCCTCCTGAACGCCCTGTTTTCAAGCACCTGAAGAAGCTTCGGCTGAATCCTTAGATCCATGTCCCCTATCTCATCAAGGAATATGGCGCCCGTGTGCGCAAGCTCAAACAGCCCCATTTTATCGCCTCTTGCGTCCGTAAACGCGCCCTTGTTGTAGCCGAACATCTCGGACTCAAGGAGCGTGGACGGTATGGCGCTGCAATTGAGCTTTATAAACGGGCATTTACTCCTGCTGCTTAACGCATGTATGGCGTTTGCTATAAGCTCCTTGCCAACGCCTGTCTCCCCGACTATCATGACAGAGGTCCTCGGCGTCCTTGCAACCGTTGATATGATGGATGCTATTGATTTAAACCCGTCGCTTAAGCCGACCATGCCTGAGAACGCCTCAATGCCCTTTGCCTTGGCATTGCCGGAGAGCGGCCTTTGCCCTGACCTGGCGCGCAGGGCCAGCAACGAACGGTTTCTCTCAATCGCGTATGTTAAGGAATGGGCGAGCAGCCTCTCGTCAACAGAGCCCTTTACAAGATAGTCCTGCGCCCCTTCCTGCACTGCCTTGACCCCCGCCGTCTCGTCCTTATTTCCCGTAAGCACGACAACGGGGATATCAGGGCTGTGCATGTGGACGCCCCCGAATGTCTCAAGCCCTGCGCTGTCCGGCAGATACAGGTCTAAAAGGATTGCGTCAAACGGCTCTTTATCAAGGAGTTTAAGCGCCGTGCTTAAACGAACCGCATTGGTTATGGCAAAGGCGGAGTCGCTGTAGCCCTCCTTAAAGGAATCCGCGAGCATCTCCCTCACAAGACCCGCGTCCGCGGGATTGTCCTCAATCAGAAGGATTTTTGTGGGCGTTTTTCCCATCATTCTCGTCTCGCATCCGTAAGTCAGTTCGCGGGCAGCCTCACCACACCAAGCCAAAAATCCTCAACCGCCTCAACGACCTTTATGAACTGCTCAAGGTCAACGGGCTTTTTTATATAGGCGTTTACATGCAGGTCGTATGCCTTAAACACATCCCTCTCGTCATCGGAAGTCGTTAGCACGACCACCGGTATCCTTCTCAGCTCAGGGTCCTTTTTTATCTCCGCGAGAACCTCCCTGCCGTCTTTCTTGGGGAGATTAAGGTCAAGAAGTATCAGTTCAACCTTAACCGCGGCCTTGTGCCTGCCCTCCCTCCTCAAAAACTCAAGCGCCTCCTCCCCGTCCCAGACGACATGAAAGGCGTTTACGATCTTCGCGTCCCTGAACGCCTCCTGAACAAGCCGGACATCGGCGGGATTGTCCTCCACAAGCAGTATCTCAACCGGCTTAACATGCCTTTCAGGGCTCATCAATTCCTCCTCGCCATTGGTATTGTAAAATAAAATTCGGAGCCGCGGCCCTGCTCCGAGGCAACCCATATCCTTCCGCCGTGGTTTTCAACGACCTTTTTGCATATCGCAAGCCCTATGCCGGTGCCGGAGTACTCGTGCCTGCCGTGAAGGCGCTGGAATATGACGAATATGCGCTCGCTGAACCTCGGGTCAATGCCTATGCCGTTGTCCTTGACCGAAAAGAGCCACTCCCCGCCCCTGTCCCTCGCGGAGACATGTATCCTCGGAGGCTCGCTGCCCCCGTATTTTATCGCGTTGGATAGGAGGTTCATGAAAAGATGCTCAAGCTGCTCGGCGTCCGCCTCTATCGTCGGCAGCCTGTCGTGCGTAATCAGGGCCATGCTTTCCTCAATTGAGGCCTGAAGGTTTTTGATTGAGTTCTGCAGCACGACCGCGCAGTCAACCGGGGCGAAAACAACGGCGCTTGAGCCGACCCTTGAATACTGAAGCAGGTCGTTTATAAGCACCTGCATCCTCTTTGCGCCGTCAACCGCAAAGTGCATGAACTCGTCCGCGGCCGCATCAAGCCTGCCCTTGTATCTTTTCTGGATAAGCTGCACATACCCTGAGACAATCCTTAACGGCTCCTGAAGGTCGTGCGAGGCGACATAGGCAAACTGCTCAAGCTCTTTATTGGAGCGGTTAAGGTCCTCCGCGTATTTTTTAGCCGCCTCCTCGGCCTTTTTTCTCTCCATTACCTCAAGGCCGAGCGAAAGGTTTATCTTGGCAAGCTCCGAGGCGTTCTTCTCCGCGGCCTCCTCGGCGCTTTTCCTCTCTGAGACCTCAATGTCAAGCGCGCTTTTTGCGGCCTCTGCCGCCAGCGCCCTCCTGTAGGCAACAAGGCCGAGGTGCAATATCAGGGGAATGAACGCGGACAAGAGAAGTCCGACAAAAAGGGTCGTCGTCGGCAGAATTGATGCGTAACGGTTTACGAAATCCCGCCCGGGCGATACCCTTACCAGAAGATTAAGGCCGTAAAGTTCAACAACCTCCTCTTCAGCCAGGTCATCAAGGCTTTGCCCCCCGTCAACATGATGCGAATAGATAACGCCGCCACGGTGATCCCTTATCTCAACCGAGAAATCGCGGTCATGTTTCCCGTTGACTATCGCGTCCATGGTCTCTTTAATCTTGTAAACGCCAACAATGGCGCCGTCAAATCCAGCGGCGGCATGTATGGGCGCAATCGCGACAAGCACGCCTTTGTTGCCGCTCTTAAGCGTCGCGTCATACGCCAGCAGACCTCTTTTTCCCATCGCCTGAGGCATTGGAGCCCTGTCCTTTAAAAGGCCCTTGATGTCATTTAAATCCCCTGCCGCCGGCACGGCCCACCCGGAACGCATCCCGGCGTCAATCCATGCAATCGCCTTGTATCCATCAAAATGCTCCATATAAAGCCCCGCGTCCGAGACCCACTCCTTTTTTTCAGGCCTGCCTTGCATCTCCCATCGTCTTGCCATCCTTACAAGCGAAAACATATGGCCCTTTAAATTATAATCTATCGCGTCCCTGACCGAGGCCGCCTTGAATTTAACCGCTTTTTTAACAGAGGCTTTTTCATTTGCCTCAACAACCCTCCAAAGTATAATCGTTGCCAATAAAATGCAGATTCCCGTTGCCGCGCACGCAAGGTACGATGAGCGCCTCTCTATCAGCCATTGCGGCAAACCATTTCTTGACACTTATGTCGGCCTTTCACAAAGGGAAAAACATAACAATTGTAAGCTGGCGGCCAAGTTCAGTCTGCTGTCAAAGCGCTGATGAAAGGAATACTTTTAAACCGGGGTTATTCTGCCTGACGAAAAATACGGTGTTGAGATCTCTCTTACGGGTTAAAACAAAACGATTGGTTTCAAAGTTGTGTGTGATGTATTCTATCTCCTTGAACGGAAAATGTCAAAATATTTTACAGGTAATCCGTATAATTGCTTGAAAAAAAGTTTCTTTTTATCTATAATTTATAGTTTCTGCCAGAGACCCAGCGAGACAATCATCTTATTAAAGTAAAAATCCCGTTGAGAGGGCTTGTTTGGAAGACAATTATTCACAAGAGAAGTATTATGAACAGAATCTTATGGAGCATCTGCGGATTCTGTGGAAAAGAAAGGCCCTTATAGCGCTGGTGTTTTTTGCCGGCGCCATATCAACGACTTTCTATTCATTAAGCATTGAGAACGTATACCAGTCTTCCGCCGTCATAACCCCGATAAGCGAAAAGGACAGGGGGGCGGGCGGCCTCTCCGCCCTTGCGCAGCAGTTCGGCGGGCTTGCGGGCATCTCGCTGCCCGGCGCGGCGTCAAGCTCCGAGATTATAAATCTCCTTAAATCCAACATATTAAGGGAGAAGATGATCAAAGAGCATAACCTCATGCCCGTTATTTTCCATAAGGCGTGGGACAAGGAAAAAGGCGCATGGAAGAAGGCTGAAAAGGGCTTTAGCCTGAACCCCCTCGCAATGATAAGCGGCCTTATAGGGCGCATGAGGGAAGCAAGAGACGCTGATCAGGAAGACGCCAAGGGCGTTCCGAAGATCTGGGACGGACTGAGGGAGCTGCAAAGGGTCGTTAGGATAAGCAACAACATAAAGGAAAACACGATAATAATATCAGCGGAATTCACAGACCCGGAGGTCTCGGCGAATCTTGTCAGCCATCTGCTCGCCACGCTTAACAACCATATGAGCAGCGAGGCCAAAAGGGTTGCCCAGACAAACAGGCAATACCTTGAGGAACAGCTTTACAAAACAGCCGACCCCTTTATCAAACAGAAAATATACAACCTCATCGCCCAGCAGCTTGAGACTTCAATGATGGCTGAGGTAAAAGAAAACTTCGCATTCAAGGTCATTGACCCGCCAAAGGTGCCGGACAGGAAAATAAGGCCGAGGCGGCCCTCAATGGTCATGCTTGGCGCAATATTGTCGGGGATCTCGGGCATTGCGCTCTCTATTATTCTGGAACGGCTTGCAGTGTCAAGGCAAAGGGGCGCATAGCGCAATGATTATGAAACCCGTCCCTGAAATCCCTAAGCAGGGGAAGGAGGTCTATCTTGTCTTTGTCTAAAAGGTCTCTATACATGCTTTTCATAATGCTTGCGGCTCTATCGGCATTTTCCTTAAACGCCCGCCCGGCAGAGGCATCCCCTCAATCCGGCGCGGTTCAGCAGGCAGCGGCAGCGCCGAACATTGCGGCAGAGGTTCAGAGATTAAACCCCGGTCAAAGGGGCGCGATTGAAAAAGAACTTTCAAAAACAGGCGGCGCTCTAACCCCCGAGGCCATAGAGGCGCTCAGGAAAAGCCCTGAATTCAAAGGCTTAAAGCCCGAGGAGATAATAAAAGGCAAACAAATCCTTGATAAAGTGGAGCCGGGCGCTGAAGAAAAGAAACAGGCAAAAGAGCCGCAGGAAGACAGATGGCAGAGCCTTTTTGACAGATACTTCTCCGCAAGCCCTGATGCCGGACTTACGGAAAGGCTGAAACCGTTTGGCTACGACTTGTTCGTTGAAACCGCGTTAACCCCCCCGCAGGACCTGCCCGTCGCATCCGATTACATGATAGGCCCGGGCGATGAAATAAACGTGCTTCTCTGGGGAAGGATAAACGAACAGTATGTTTTAACCGTAAACAGGGACGGTTCAATCCAGTTCCCGAATATCGGGCCGCTTTCGGTAGCGGGCATGACATTTGACGAGACGAAGCGCTACATCTCTGGTCAGGCGAAAAAGATAATCGGCGCTGAGATAAACCTTACGATGGGCCGGTTGAGAAGCATTCAGGTCTTTGTGCTCGGGGAGGTCAAAAAGCCGGGCGCCTATTCGGTAAGCGCGATGGCAACCCTTACAAACGCGCTTATGGCCTCCGGAGGGCCGACCTTTATCGGAAGCCTCCGAAGGGTTGAGCTTAAAAGAACCAACAAGACAACGACCGTGATGGACTTCTACGACCTTCTTCTCAAGGGCAACAAATCAAGGGACTTAAGGCTTCAGAACGGTGATGTCATTTTTGTCCCCACGGTCGGGCCGCTTGTCGGGATTGCCGGCAACGCTAAAAGGCCGGCCGTATACGAACTCAGGGAGGCAACGACCCTCTCGGACGCCTTTGAGCTCGCGGGAGGCATAATACCGACCGCATACATGCAGAGGATCCAGGTTGAAAGGGTTGAAAAAAACGAACGGAGGATCGTTATTGACGTAAACGCAAAGGACGCCGAGACCCTCAAAAACTTTATCCTGCTGGACGCAGACCTCGTAAAGGTGACATCCATTGTTGACAAAGACGTAAACGCCGTGTATGTCTACGGCAATGTAAAAAGGCCCGGCAAATACGAGCTTAAGGCGGGCATGAGGCTTAAGGATATTTTAAAGGACGAAACCGCGCTTTTGCCGGAGACGCACCTTGAATACGCACTGATAAAGAGACCCGCCCCTCCGGTTTACGAGACAAGGCTTATCCCTTTCAACCTCGGACGGCTTTTGTTTGAGGGCTCCAAGTCCGACGATATTGAGCTAAAGCCTCAGGACTCGGTATATATATTCTCAAAATGGTTTTTTAAAGAGAAACCCTATGTGGTCGTTGAAGGGGAAGTGAGAACATCTGGACAATACCCGTTTGAACAAAACCTTACCGTAAAAGACCTCGTGCTTCAGGCGGGCGGCCTTACAAACAACGCGTATCTTGATGAATTTGAAGTCTACAGGACAAACCCCTCCACAAGGGAGGCAACGCTTAAGAGATTCAGCCTCTCAAAGGCCATGGAGGGCGACAGCGCGCACAACCTGGAGCTTCAGGCCATGGACAGGGTGGTTGTTCATTCCGTATGGGAGTTTACGCCAAGGCAGAGCTTAAGCATCTACGGAGAGGTAAGCAAAAAGGGGCAATTCCCGTATGCATCAAACATGACTGTGTCGGACCTCATATTCGCCGCGGGCGGGCTTCTTGAATCAGCATACCCCGGCGAGGCGGAACTGACCTCAGCCGTCATAAAGGACGGCAAGGTCTTTTCAATTGAAACAAGGGTTATAGACATAAAGGAGGCGCTTGGAGGAGACCCGGCGCAAAACATCCTTCTTAAGCCATATGACAGCCTTTTTGTGAAGAAGATACCGGACTGGAGGGAGACCGAACATGTTGTGCTCTTAGGAGAGGTGAAATTCCCGGGCAATTATACAATTAAAAGAGGCGAACGGCTGAGCTCTGTGCTAAAAAGGGCGGGCGGGCTTGCCCCGAATGCCTATGCTGAGGGGGTCCTCTTTACCAGAAAATCACTTAAGGAGCTTCAGCAGAAAAGCCTTGAGGACGTGGTGTCAAGGCTTGAACAGGAACTCCTGTCAAGGTCAATTGAGTCCGTTGAAACAGCGCTTAC
This sequence comes from Deltaproteobacteria bacterium, assembly GCA_038041305.1. Lineage (GTDB taxonomy): Bacteria > Desulfobacterota > GWC2-55-46 > GWC2-55-46 > GWC2-55-46 > JBBTGV01. Next base: position 9,702 of record JBBTGV010000036.1, read on the forward strand.
GCCAGAGGCCGCCATGCAGGAAAAGACTGCAATTGAGCAGAAAAACGCGCTGATTAAAAAACTAAAGGAGGCAACGGCCAAGGGAAGGCTTTACATAAAGATCTCCGACATTGAAAGGCTTGAACGCTCGTCCTATGACATAGAGCTTGAGCATCTGGACGCGATAACAATACCGGCAAGACCCGGCTCCGTAACAGTGCTCGGCTCTGTATTCAACCCGAACTCCTTTGTTTTTGCGCCAAAGGGCGACGCGTCGGATTATATTGACCTCGCGGGCGGGCTCACGAGGAATGCCGACGAGGGCTCCATATACATACTTAAGGCTGACGGCAGCGCATTAAGCGCGCGGCAGGAGGGCTGGGGCTTTATGTCAACAAGGCTGAATC
>JBBTGV010000037.1:0-1155 GCA_038041305.1 Deltaproteobacteria bacterium
CTCAGGATATATCGGGAGCGCAAGAACCTCTTTTGCCGCCTTTTCCGTTTCAGGGAAGGCCCCCTTTTTGTATCCGAGGTATTTAAAGCACCTCTGCTCGTGGAGCGCGAGGGGATAGTAAACCTCCGTGCCAACGCCCTTTTCCTTAAGGAATTCCCTCAAGGCGTCCCTCTTCTTAACCCTTATGACATACTGGTTGAAAACAGAATGGTTCGCATCCGACACAAAGGGCAGCCCGATGATGTCGTTTAGCCCCGCGCCCTTAAAAAGCGTTTCATATCTCTTTGCGTTGTAAATCCTTTTTTCAGTCCACGCGTCAAGATACCTAAGCTTTACCCTTAATATCGCGGCCTGCACCTCGTCAAGCCTGCTGTTTACGCCGACAAGCTCATGGAAGTACCTCTTGGAGCTGCCGTGCACCCTGAGGATCCTTACCTTATGGGCAAGGGCCTTGTTGTTGGTCGTAACCATGCCACCGTCCCCGAAACAGCCGAGGTTTTTCGTGGGATAGAACGAAAAGCACCCGATGTCCGCGAGGCTTCCAGCCATCTTGCCCTTGTATTTCGCCCCTATGGACTGAGCGGCATCCTCTATGACCTTTGCCCCGCAGTTGCGCGCAATCCTGTTTATAGGCGACATGTCCGCGCACTGGCCGTAAAGGTGCACCGGGATTATCGCCTTTATCCTGCCGGTCTTTTTTTTCCTCAGGGCATGTTCAATCGCCTCAGGGCTTATGTTGTATGTCCTGTGGTCGATGTCAACAAACAGCGGATAGGCCCCGAGCCTTGCAATTGACCCCGCCGTTGCGAAAAATGTAAAGGGCGTTGTAACAACATAATCGCCATGCCCCACCCCGCAGGCCATTAACCCGACGAGTATGGCGTCGGTGCCGGATGCGACCCCTATCGCGTATCGCGCGCCCGAGTACCGTGCTATCTCCTGCTCAAGACCGGCGACAATCGGCCCAAGCACATAGTACTGCGAGTCGCAGACCTTTTCTATTTCCGCTAAAACCTCTTTTCTTATCTCACGGTATTGGGCTGCAAGGTCAAGTAGCGCTACTTTCAAGACGACTCTCCTTTACAAGTGTTTTTATGCGCTGGCCGCAATGGAAGTTTTTTCGGAGGATAGGGCAAGACAATACCGGATTTATTG
>JBBTGV010000038.1:0-16514 GCA_038041305.1 Deltaproteobacteria bacterium
GCCCGATGCCGCCTTCCGAGCCGTCGTATATGAATACGGCGGGGCTTCCAAGCTCATGGTTGAATTCATAGCTTACGCCTCCGATGTCCATCCTGTCGCAAAGCGCGAAGAGCGGCAGCGTGGCAATCATCGCGTGCTCAAGCGCGTGAAGCGCGCCAGACGGGAGAAAACCGAGTTCCCTTATCGCGTGAACCGTCCCTTCGTCAACCTTGAACCAAATGCCCTTTGTCTCAAACACGGCGGGGGGAAGGTCCAGGGGAAATTCGCCGATGTCCTGGTCTGAGTGAATGAGTTTCTTTCTGAATCCAAGAACTGTCTCGGTTGCCCTCAGCCCGCCGAAATGCACATTGACGGCCCCTGTTGTCTTTGAGAAATCCTCTGAAATTATCTCAGTATGCTCGTTTAACGACGGCCGGGTGTAATACGGGGAGGCATCGGCCTCTACGCAGGTAACCTCCTTTGCCCCGGTATCAAGCCGTATTACCTTCCAGAGCATTGCCCTGTGCATGTATATCGCGCCGGGGTGAAGCTCAAAAAACACCCTCCCGCCGCTATTTTGTCCGATGAGCCTCCCGTTTTTGTCCCTAATGGTGTATATGCTGCCGGCGCCTCTTATTGACACGCCGCGGTGAGGGTATTTAACGCGCGGATACCATATGCCTCCCTTTTCCCAGAAGCGGAGTTTGGCCTCCCTTTCAAGCTCGTTTAAGACGGGCCTGAATTTATCGGCGTCATAAAACGGCTCGGATTCCGACAGGCGCAGCTCCGCGGCGGCGCAGAGGAGCTGCGGTTTGAGGATATGGGGATTGGCGCCGTCAAGCACCGCGGCCTCTGAAGTCTTAAGGAAGAACGCTTGAGGGTTTTTCATGAAATGCTGATCAAGGGCGTCCGGCAAGGGGATGAGCACGATGAGGCAGTCCCTTCCGCGCCGGCCCGCCCTTCCGGCCATCTGCCATGTTGAGCTTATGGTGCCGGGATATCCGACGAGTATGCACACGTCAAGCCCGCCTATGTCAATGCCGAGTTCAAGCGCGCTCGTTGTGATTACGCCAGAGAGCTCGTCGTTGAAAAGCCGCCTTTCAATGTCGCGCCGCTCGTCAGGCAAAAACCCGGACCTGTATGAGCTTATGCGCCCCGCCGCGTCAGGGGCCTTTTCCTTCACCCACGCGTGCATAAGCTCCGTGATCTTCCTCGCCTTTGCAAAGGCGATTGTCTTAAACCCGGTCCTTACCGAGCTTATGAAGAGGTTCGTAGCCGTTGTGTAGGGGCTTGATCGGGGGTTGGGGTCAAGGAACATGAAATCCCTTTTGCCCTGCGGGGAATAATCCGTGCCGATAAGCTCAAACTCAGAGCCGGTAAGCATCTCGGCAAGCCCCTTGGGGTTTGCAATCGTTGCCGAGCACGCGATAAACCGGATGTCCCTCTTGTAGTATTCGGCGATGCGCTTAAGCCTCCTTATTACGTTTGCCGCGTGAGAGCCGAACACGCCCCTGTATGTGTGCACCTCGTCAATAATCACATACCTTAGGCGGCTCAAGTATCTCTCCCACTTCTTGTGCATCGCCAATATGGACAGATGAAGCATGTCCGGATTCGTAAGCAAAATAGGGGGAGGGTCCTCCCTTATCTTTTTCCTTCTGTATGCGGTCGTATCCCCGTCGTATATGGAGGCAAGCTCCTTAATATCGTTTGGAAGACAATTGGTTGCGGAAAGTATTTTATTTAATTTGTTAAGTGTTTTTAGCTGATCCTGCTCAAGGCCTTTCAGCGGGAATATGTATAGTGCATGGTTTCTTTGTCCCATTAAAAGGTCTTCAAGGACAGGGGTGTTGTATATGAGGCTCTTGCCGCTTGAGGCAGGGGTCATTATAACGACATTCCTGCCGCCCCTTACAAGCTCAATGCCCTCTGCCTGATGCCGGTAAATGCCCGTAATCCCAAGCTTCTCATAAGCGCTTTTAAGCGCATGGTTTATGGTGAAGGCCGGCCCGGCATAGGCAGCCTGTCTATCCGGGATCTTCTCAAGGTGTGAAACAATGCCCAGGTCTTTTCTTTGGCTTATGTCTCTTATGAATTCGGACAGGTCCATTAGAAGGGCCTTATCGCAGGGGATTTACGGGGTCCGGCTTTATGTCGCCTCTTGTAAGCATGTGTTCAATCTTCGTTAAAAGCCCTTCACAGTCAGCGGGTATGCCCTTTGCCTCCACGTACAGGTCAAGGCATACGATGTTGCCAGACTCGGTTATGTTGTATGAAATGAAGTACCATGCGCCGAAGAACCTTATCGTCATCGCAATAAGCACAAAGATTCCCGCCCACCAGAGCATCGGGAAGCCCGGGTCAAATCTGTAGCTTAAGACCGTGCTTTCCTCAAAATCAACGAGCGTAAGCCTCACCCCGTCAATAATCACGGGCGAACCAAGCTCAAGCCTGCCCGCGTCAATGTATTTTTTCTTCCCGTCAGCCCCGGTTACGGGCTGACGTGCGATTGTGTAAGGGGTGAGCGTTTCCATTGAGCCGTTTGGGCGTTGTACCATGCCTGCCTTAAGCTCCTTGAACTTAAGGGGCGCATCAAGCCCGGGGACCGCGAGTTCGTCCTCTAAATTAGCGGACAGGGGGATCGGGTTGTCGTTAACCCGAATCTTGACCGTCTGCGAAAAACCGGCCTGATAAAACGTGTAGCCCCCGTATTTAAGCGGGTCGTTTATTTCAATCTCCTTTTCCTTTACCGCAAGGCCGCCCTTTATCACCTTAAGCCCGGAGCGCCAGTCCTTTGTGAACAAAGACTCGTCGTTCATCTCATGCGTCAGGCCCTGCCACCCAAGCCCTATCGCAAGCCTTGAGGGCTTGTCTTTCGGGTATTTAAGCCTCGGGGACTGGACGTGCTCGGTTGTAAACGAATCAAGCAGCAGGCTGAAACCCGGCTTTGGCGATATCCCAAACGGCTTTAAAAGCCTGCCGATCTCCTTTGTCTCCACGGGCGTTGCCTGCCCGAGGCTTAGGGTCAGGGTGTCTTCATAGGCAAAGAGATAGGTCAGGAGCAGTCCGATGAGGCATAGCGCCATGCCGGCGTGATAAAGCCATGTAAGCGCCCTGTAGGAGAGGATCGGCCCTTTTTCCATGCTTATCCATTCAGCGTCCTTTGAAACGACTTTAAACCCAAGCCCCTCTGAAAGGGTCTTTCTCGTGTCGGAATACGCCTGGGTAAGGCCCTGCGTGAGATAGAGGCTGCGGGTCGGGACATAGCGTTGGGCCGGTTTGCGCCTTTGAAACAGGGCGGGATACCTTTCAATCGTGCATATGAAAAGATTTAAGCTCAGGGCCAACGCCGCTACAAGGAATATCGGGGAGGTAAAAAGCTGCAACAGGCTAAAGGCCTTTACAAAAAAAACAAACTTTCCGCCTGCCGCGGCGTATTCCCCAAGGTCTCCCCCCTGAGGGAATATCGTGCCTATGACATAGAGAAAAGACAACGCGCCGAGGATATAGAGCGAGGTCTTGATTGACGAAAGCTTTTTGTAAGACCAATTGAGGGCGTTTATGAGTAATGCGTTGTCCATGGTTTGTTTGTTTTAAACCGGGAAAAATCACACCGCGTAGACATGCAGGCTCGGTATGCCGAGGAGCTTTGCAAGCCAGTTTACGCCTAAAAACGTCATCATCATGCATACGAATCCAAGGATGTTTAGCGCGGACGCGAATCTGCCGTTGAACCTCTGCATGGTCATTGAATGAAGATACATCGTGAACACGGTCCATGTAATAAGCGACCATGTCTCCTTCGGGTCCCAGCTCCAGTACCTTCCCCACGCGTCGTTCGCCCACGCGGCCCCTGAAAATACGGCGAACGTCAAAAGGGGGTATCCGAAAAGGACAAGCTTGAACGCCCTTGACCGGAATCTCTCAATCGTGTCCATGGTCAGGCCCAGGCATGTCCCGCCCGAGCGCGTAAGCAGGGGCTTTACCGCGAGGTATGTCGCCTCTATTGACGCGCTTACGACGAATACCGCGTATGAAAAAAACGCGAGTATCACGTGCCATTCAAACCAGTATGACTGCAGGGGCGGGCTCAGAGGCTCTATTGAAGGGGAGCGCGATACGAGCGCGTACATGCAGGCCCCCATTGAAAGCCCTGAGACAAGCGCGCCCGGGGCGTAAACCCCCCTGAATTTCTCCGCCACGATCAGATAAGTGAGTGCGGCCGAGGCGGCAAACCATGAAAGCGTTTCGTAGAGCGTCTGAAAAGGCGCCCTGCCCGCCTCAAAGGTCCTAAAAACTATAAGCCCGACATGCAAAAGCGCGTTCGCCCACATTAAGGAATGCGCGGCCTTGCCCATGGATGTTGAGCGCGTAAGTATGTGCAGGATAAAGAGAAGGAAAGATATCCCGTATACGAAGGCTATGAGCCAGAAGAGCCGCAGCTCAACGGACAACAGATAAGTGGTTCTTGATAGGAGGAGTTCTATTTCAGACATGTTTTTGAGGGCGCCCGGCAGCGAAACCGGGGATACAGCGCAACCTCTGCGTTCAGGCGTTTTCAACGGCATGCCGCTTTTATATGTAAATTTATCACAGTTCTATTTAATTTGACAAGCTGGTTTTTTAGGGTTAAGATTTAAAAAATAGGGGAGAAACCATGCGGACGATAAAGTGCTCAGGCTGCGGCAAGGCGATGCAAAAAGGCAGCCTTAAATACATAGTGGAGATAAGGACCTTTGCTGATTTTGACGGATATCTTGAGGATTTTGAGGGCGACATTGAGGACGGCATAAATAACCTCCTTGACCAGATTGACGGCGTGGATGAGGAGAGCCTTGAGCGGGATATCACAAAAGAGCTGACCCTCCTGCTGTGCAAGCCGTGCAGGGACAAGTTTGTAAAAGACCCGCTTAACAGCGGCACGGTTGAACACGAGGTGGTTGAGGCAAAGGGCACCATCCACTGATTCGCCTTCAAGATTATGTCAATGGCCGTGTAAAATCCAGCCGAACCATGCCTCCCACACAACTTATAGCGGCAGCGTGCGTCAGGGTATAGTCTTAAATAAAACGGAGAACCGTATCGGATGCGCTACGCCGTAATCTCGGACATACATTCAAACCTTGAGGCCCTTGCGGCGTGCGTTAAGGAGATTGACGGGCTTAAGATAGACAGGATTATTTCCTGCGGCGACACTGTCGGGTACAACGCCAATCCGAACGAGTGCGTTGACATCATGAGGAGCAGAAAAATCGCCTCTGTCATGGGCAACCACGACTCAAGGGCCGCCGGGCTTCAAGGGCCGGAGGACTTCAACCTGCTGGCCGCGACGGCGATACGCTGGACAAGGGACGCGCTCACAAAGGAAAATTCCGAATTTCTCAGGGGACTGCCTCTCTCGCTTGCCGTTGACAAAAGGTTTTTGGTTTTTCACGGCTGGCTTGACGACCACGACAGATACATGCTCGGGGCAAGGGACGCAGGGGAAAACTTCAGGATTATTGCGGGAAACGCGGCATTCAAGGATACGAAGATATGCTTCTTCGGACACACGCATGTGCCGGTGGCGTATCTCACCGAGGACGGCTCTGTGGCGATAAGCACTGAGCGCTCGTTTAAGATTAACAAGGACGCGTCCTATCTTATAAACCCCGGCGGATTGGGCCAGCCCAGGGACAGGGACCCGAGGGCGTCTTTTGTGGTATATGACGCGGAAAAATCAACCATAACCTTTCACCGCGTTGAATACGACATACAGCTTGCCGCCGAAAAGATAATCGGCGCCGGGCTGCCTGAAAGGATTGCGGAGAGGCTTAAGCTCGGTTGGTAGTTTTGGGCGGCATTGTCAGCCGCCGATAAGGCTCATTGTGCGGCTGCATTTTTTAAAGACATTCTCGTTTATGTGATGGCCTAAAGGCTTCTCGTGCACCGCCCTGAAAAGAAGCCCCTCAATCACGCCGTCGTCCGAGCCGTCCCTCAAGGCCGTCCGTATGTCAATCTCATTGTCGGAGAAAAGGCATGTCCTTATCTTTCCGTCGGCCGTGAGCCTCAACCTGTTGCACGAGCCGCAGAAGTGCTCGGATACCGGGCTTATAAAGCCGACCTCTCCGGGCGCGTCCCGGAACTTGAATCTCCTCGCGGGTCCGGCCCCTCCCGATGGGTCTGAGACAGGCGTTAAAGGCTCCACTTTTTCTATGATGTCCTTTATCGCGGCCGCGCTCAGGCACTTCTCCTTCTGCCAGCCCTCCTCGGTGTTGAAAGGCATGTATTCAATGTAGCGGACATGATAGGGTTTAACCTTTGAGAGCATGGCGAATTCAATTATCTCGTCGTCGTTGAAATCTTTGATTACGACCATGTTTATCTTTACGGGATTAAATCCCACGCTGAGGGCCTCTTCAAGGCCTTCAAGCACCTCGCTTAAATTGTCGCCGCGCGTCATCTTCAGGAATCTTTCCCTTTTAAGCGAATCAAGGCTTACGTTTACCCTCGTAAGTCCGGCGTCTTTAAGCCTTCTTGAAAATTCCTTTAAAAGCACCCCGTTTGTCGTAAGGCTTAAGTCCTCCAGACCTTGTATCTTTTTCATGTCCGCGATGAACTCAACCATGCCTTTTCTTACGAGAGGCTCCCCCCCCGTTATCCTTATCTTCGTGACGCCGTGGCCGCAGGCGATCCGTGCAACCCTTAAAAGCTCCTCGTATCTTAAGATACCCTTTGCCTCAACAAGCTCAATCCCCTCTGGAGGCATGCAGTAAACGCATCTCAGGTTGCACCTGTCGGTTACGGAAATCCGCAGATAATCAATCTTTCTTTTGTATGCGTCAACTAAAGCGTTCATGTCCGCCCTTCGCGGTATAAGCGTTTATATCCGTCAGACCCAAGCCGCGCTTCTGCGTCCGGCCTCAATCAATGTCTTCTTCAACCTGATTCTTTTTTTTCGGCCTGACAGGGGCTGAATCAGAGTCAATCAGCAGGAATTCGTTTGATCCTGTTTTTGTCTCTGTCGATGTAGAGACCTGTGTAGGGGCAGTGCCCGGTTTAAACACCTCAAACACGGGGTCTTCGGTTGTCGGACCCGCAAGGAGCCCGGTGTCGGGGTCTATCTTGGCGAACTCAATGCCGTCCGGCATCTCAAAGCCCCGCACGGGCTTGCCTTCAACATACTCCTTCATGAATTTCAGCCATATGGGCAGCGCCGCCCTTGCCCCGGTCTCGCCCTGCCCGAGCCTTGCCTCGCTGTCGTATCCGAGCCATGCGCCCGCGGCCATGCCCGGCACGTATCCTATGAACCACGCGTCGTTTAAGTTGTTCGTAGTCCCTGTCTTGCCCGCGGCGGGCCGTCCAAGCGCCCTTGCCCTCATGCCCGTGCCCCTTTCAACGACCCCCTGCAGCAGGCTTGTCATTATGTAGGACGTCTGCGGGCTTAAGACCGGGGTAAGCGCGGGGGCGGCCTCCTCAAGGACATTGCCCTCCCTGTCCGTAACCATCCTTATAAATATCGGCTCAGGCCTTTGTCCGAGGTTTGCAAATGTCGCAAACGCGCCTGTCATCTCAAGAAGCGTTGTGGCCGAGGACCCCAGTGCAAGGGAGAGGTCCGGGGCAAGCGGTTCCTTTATGCCGAGAAGCCTTGCGTAGCCGATCGCGTGCTCAACGCCTATGTCCTTCAATATTTTTATCGTAACGATGTTCCTTGACTTTGCAAGCGCGTCGCGCACGGTTATGGGGCCGTTGAACTGCTCGTCGTAGTTTCTGGGCTTCCATTTGTCCTCCTTAAGCTCCTCCTCAAAGACAAGCGGGGAATCAACGACTATGGTCGCGGGCGTGTAGTTTTTGTCAAGGGCAGAGGCGTATATTATGGGCTTAAACGCGGAGCCCGGCTGCCTTAAGGCCTGTGTGGCCCTGTTGAACTGGGTTTTAGAAAAATCAGACCCCCCGGTCATTGCCTTTACATAGCCGGTGAAGGTCTCCATGGCGACAAACGACGCCTCTGCCTCGCTTTCCTGCGTAAGGGAGAGGATTAGCGGCGCATCCTCCCTTTTCGGTATTGAGATTACATCCACGTCAACGACGTCCCCGGGCCGAAGTATCTTTCGCAAATCCGCGGGCCTTCCGCCGTCAGGGTCCTTTGTGGGGTTATAGAGGCGGGCCCATTCCATCTGCGTCGCCTCCACCACGCCGTTTTTTTTGCCGAGCATAACCGTTAAAGAGCCGTCCCTTCTGTCAACGGAGCCCACGACCGCCCTGTAGGCATGGCCCTGCTCAATCGGCTCAGAGGCGAACCTTCTGTCGGCATCCGCGATAAACTGCTCAAGCTCCTCCTTTGTCTTAAGCGACAGCACGGGCCCCCTGAAGCCGCGCCTCCTGTCATACTCCGTAAGCCCCTGCCTCAGGGCGTCGTTTGCGGCCTTTTGCATCTCCACATTAAGGGTCGTGTAGACCTTCAGCCCGCTTTTATATAGCGCGTCGGCGCCGTATTTTTCCTCAAGGTGCCTCCTTACGTGCTCGGTGAAATACGGCCCCACCCACAGGGCGTCTGTTTTCTTGTGTTTGAATTTTATCTCGGCGTTAAGGGCTAAGACATACTCGTCCTTTGTTATAAAACCCTCCTCAAGCATGCGGCTTAATATGAATTCCTGCCTTTTCCTCGCGAGTTCAGGATGCGCGTAAGGTGAGTACTTGCTCGGGGCCTTCGGAAGTCCGGCAAGAAGCGCGCCCTCCGCCGTGGTCAAGCGGGAGACGTCCTTTCCAAAGTAGTTCTCCGAGGCGCTTTGAACCCCGTATGCGCCGTTTCCGAAGTATATCTGGTTCAGATACAGGTTTAATATCTCTTCCTTTGAAAGGGATTGCTCCATCCTGTAGGCGAGTATGGCCTCGCGCATCTTTCTTGAAAGCGTTCTCTCGGACGACAGGAAAAAGCTCTTTGCAACCTGCTGGGTTATGGTTGAGCCGCCCTGAACGATCTTTCCGGCCATGAGGTTTTTGTAAAGCGCCCTTAGGATGCCCATGTAGCTGATTCCCTCGTGCTTGAAGAACCGGGCGTCCTCGGCGGCGAGAAACGCGTGTATTAGATCCCTCGGCACGCTGTTAAGAGGCACCACAACCCGCCTTTCAACATAGAATTCGCCGATTATCCTGTTGTCGTCCGAGTACACGGTCGTTACAAGATTCGGGTTGTAGTCCCTAAGTGTTGTAAGGGAGGGCAGGTCTCTGGTAAAATAGTAAAAGACGAGAAAGCCGGCAAGAAAACCGGCTGAGACAAGCACGATAAGCCTTATTGCACGCATATTTTAACTATAACAAAAACAGGCGCGTAATTCAAGGCAAAGCGGGTTTTCTAATGCTGTTGAAATCACTTGTTTTTTGGGTTAAATTTGCATAAGGCGATAAAGGCATCTTAATGCCCGCCGCATTGCGCCGGGGTCTTTAACAAAGGGAAAAATGGTAAGGCTGCAGGAAATAATAGAAAAGGTCGCGGCGTACAACCCCGCGGCCGACCTTGAATTGCTGAAGAAGGCGTATATCTTCTCAGGTGTGGTGCACCAGGGGCAGACCCGCATGACGGGAGAGCCCTACCTCAATCATCCGCTTGAGGTCGCCAATATACTTACCCAGTTCAAGATGGATGCCGCCACAATCGCAACAGGCCTCCTGCACGACACCGTTGAGGACACGCACACGACCATAGAAAAGATTAAGGAGCTGTTCGGGACCGAGGTCAGCGGCCTCGTGGACGGGCTTACGAAGATAAGCCGCATAAGCTTTGAAAGAAAAGAGGACCATGAGGCGGAGAACTTCAGGAAGATGGTCCTCGCGATGGGCAGGGACATCCGCGTAATACTCATAAAGCTTGCCGACAGGCTCCATAACATGAGGACACTTGACGCGCTTGCGCCCGACAAGCAGAGAAAGATCGCCAACGAGACCATCGACATCTATGCCCCGCTGGCAAACCGGCTCGGTATCGGATGGATAAAGACCGAGCTTGAGGACCTTGCGTTCAAGTACATTGAGCCGCATGCGTATAAAGTTTTAAGCGAAAAGGTTGCAAGGCTCAAGGAGCGGCAACAGGGCTATATTGACGACGCCCGCAGGATTATTGAGGAAAATTTAAAGGAACACTCCATTGAAGGCGTTGTCACGAGCAGGCCGAAGCACCTTTACAGCATACATAAAAAGATGGTCAGGGAGGACGTGGATTTTGAAAACATTCACGACATCGTCGGCCTCAGGGTGATCGTAAAGTCAATAAGGGACTGCTACGCGGTGTTGGGCATTATACATTCAACGTGGAGGCCCGTGCCGGGAAGGTTTAAAGACTATATAGCCCTTCCGAAGATGAACATGTATCAGTCGCTCCATACGACGGTCTTTGACCCCACCGGAGTCAGGATGGAGGTTCAGATAAGGACAGAGGAGATGAACAGCGTTGCCGAGTACGGGATCGCGGCGCACTGGAAGTACAAGGAGGGAAAGGTTTTTGACGGAAAGGACGAGAAAAGCTTCGCGTGGCTCAGGAGGCTCCTTGAGTGGCAGAAGGACATGAAGGATTCCGCTGAGTTCATGGAATCTCTTAAGGTGGAGCTCTTTCCGGAGGAGGTCTTTGTGTTCACCCCGAAGGGCGACATAAAGGCCCTTCCGATGGGTTCCACCCCGATTGATTTCGCGTACGCTATACACACCGACATCGGGAACAAATGCGCCGGCGCGAAGGTAAACGGCCGGCTGGTGCCCCTGAAATGCGCGCTCAGGAACGGCGATGTGGTTGAAATAGCGACAAACGCGGCGCATCATCCGAGCAAGGACTGGCTTAAGTTCGTCGTGAGCTCAAGGGCCAAGGCGCGCATACGCCAGTGGGTTAAGACAGAGGAGAGGGAAATAAGCATTACGCTCGGCAAGGAGATCCTTGAAAAGGAGTTCGGCAAGCACGGCGTTGAGTACGGCAGGCTTGCAAGGGCGGGCGATATTGAAAGGATCGCAAGGGAGGGGTTTTCGCTTCAGAACATGGACAGCCTTCTTGCGAACATCGGCTACGGGAAGATCTCCGCGCATCAGGTGCTTACCCGGATGCTCCCGCCCGAAAAACTTGAGGCGGACAAGAAATTCACGGCGACATTTAAAAGGGTGTTCAACAGGTTCACCGGCGGCAAGAAGGAGATAAAAAGCGCCGTGATAGTCAAGGGGCAGGAAGACCTTATGGTGAAATTCGCAAAGTGCTGCAATCCCCTGCCGGGCGACGAGATAGCGGGCTTTATAACGCACGGGCAGGGTGTCGCCATACACGCCGCGGCGTGCGGAAGCCTGATGAACATTGACAGGGAAAGACTCATTGACGTTGAGTGGGACAAAAAGGCAAAGACATTAAGGCCGGTTAAGATAGAGGTCGTTTCAAAGAACGAAAAGGGGCTTCTCGCCGAGATGAGCCATGCCATAAAGGCGGCCGACGCCAACATCTCAAGCGCCGAGATAAAGACCACCCCGGACAATAAGGCCCTTTGCACGTTTGAGGTTGAGGTAAGCGACGCCGCGCATCTTAAGAACGTCATTAAATCCCTTCAAAAGGTGAAAAAGGTCATTAGGGTTGAGCGGGTTAGAAAATATTCAGAGCCCGAGTCCGGCGTCTGATCCGTCAATGACAAAGGGGGAACAAGAGAAATGCCGAAAAAAGAGATCGTCTCAAAAAAGGCCCCTGCCGCGATAGGGCCGTACTCGCAGGCAGTCAGGGCGGGTGGCCTTGTTTTCGCGTCAGGTCAGATCCCGGTTGAGCCTGTCGCCGGCGAAACCATAAAAGGCCCTATCCAGCTTCAGACGAGACAGGTCCTTCATAATCTTGAGATGATACTTAAAGAGGCGGGCTTAAGCATGGACCATGTCGTGAAGACGACGGTTTATCTTAAGGACATGACCCATTTTGTTGACATGAACGGCGTTTACGGCGAGTTTTTCTCTCCGCCCTATCCCGCGAGGGCCACTGTTCAGGTAAGCGCGCTTCCAAAGGGCGTTTTAATAGAGATAGACGCGATTGCGTTGGCTGAAAAGGATTCTTAAAGGGATCAGGCCCCGCGGTTGCCGGGGCCTGCATGATTGCAGGGGCGGCCGCGCGTCAGGCGGCCTTTACGATTGAGCCCGTGCGTATGCACCTTGTGCAGACATTGGCCTTTTTTACCTTGCCGTCAAGGCTGATGCGCACCTTCTGAAGATTCGGGTTCCACCTTCTTTTCGTCTTGTTGTTCGCGTGGCTCACATTGTTGCCGAAGGCGGGGCTTTTTTTGCATATTTCGCATGTATACGCCATAAAACTTTCCTCCAATTTAAGATATGAATTTTATTTTATAGCATGATTAATCCTTTTTTGCAATATTTTTTTATCAATATTTTTTTTGCCGGGACAGGTGCTTAGGGTGAAGGCAAGGGGGATCCTTTTTGCGGTTTTATTAACGGCCTTCGGGGCAATCGCCTATCTTTTCCTTGATTTTGCCAACGGCATAAAATCATACAGCATGGAAAATCCCGCGGATGCAGAGGCGATAGTGGTTCTTACGGGCGGCATCGGCAGGGTGGAGGAGGGCCTTAAGCTTCTCAGGCAAACAAGCTCCAGCGTCCTCATCCTTAGCGGAGTGCACGAGGATGCCGGCATAGAATCCATTTTCATCAGGTCCGGCATAACAGGCGCCGAAAAACAAAGGGTCTTGCTGGACAAGAGGTCTGAGAGCACCTACGGGAACGCGATTGAGGTAAGGCGTCTTCTCAGGGAGCGCGTCCTAAGCTCCATTGTGCTCATTACATCGGCGTATCACGCGAAAAGGGCTTTTTTTGTGTTCAGGAATGTGCTCCCGCCGGGGACAAAGATAATTTTGCATTCTGCCCGTACCCCGAACTTTGATGAAACGAGGTGGTGGGCTGGACGCGGCCCGCTTATCGTGGCCGTTGAATTCGTTAAATTTTACTGGTACAAGGCGCGGTATTCCTTTACGGATGTCGCCTGACGGGGGCCGCCGGTTTTTTTCAACGCCTTCTTAAGTGATCTTTTCAATGCCTTCAATAAGGCCGTCTTTCAGCCAGAGGACCCTGTCGGCGTATTTTTTGTCTTCCTGCTCGTGCGTTACCATTACAATGGTCTGTCCGAGCTCCTTATTCAGTTTTTTGAAAAGCTCCAGCACCACTTTTGCGGAAAGGCTGTCCAGATTGGCGGTCGGCTCGTCGGCAAAGAGTATTTTCGGCTTGTTGATGAGGGCGCGCGCAATGGCTACGCGCTGCTGCTCTCCGCCCGACAATTCACTCGGATAGTGGTCCAGTCTGTTGCTCAATCCGACGACGCCCAAGACTTCGGCGGCCTTCTTTTTGTAATCGTTTCTGTTGCCGCCGAGGGCAAAGGCCGGAAGGAACACATTTTCCAATGCCGTAAGCTCCGCTATCAAGGCGTACTCCTGAAATACGTAACCCATATGCCGCAGCCTGAATAATGTTTTTTCGGATTCCCTGAGCGTAAGGACGTCAATCCCTTGCAGCAGGATCTTCCCCTCGGTAGGGGTGTCAATCAGCCCCAGTTGATGCAGAAGCGTGGATTTGC
Organism: Deltaproteobacteria bacterium; assembly: GCA_038041305.1. GTDB lineage: Bacteria > Desulfobacterota > GWC2-55-46 > GWC2-55-46 > GWC2-55-46 > JBBTGV01. The sequence goes on from JBBTGV010000038.1 coordinate 13,547, forward strand.
CGGAGCCGCTGCGCCCCATGATGGCGACGAAGTCCCCGTCCATCACGTCAAATGTCGCGTCCCTCAGGGCCAGCACCGGGACCCTGCCGGGATAGATTTTTTTGAGATTTTCAACCCTTATCATTGATGTTTATCCCCAGATAGCCTTTAGTATGTCTTCCCTTGCCACCTGCCACGCGGGGATAAACCCGGCTATCAGCCCTGCCATAAGCAGGCTCAGGATGCTCAGGATAACCCCCGCGGCGTGCAACGCAAGGTATGTGTCTCCTATCGGGAGCTTCAAAGGATGCGTAAAGAAGTAAGGCTCTATGAGATAGAAGATCAGGATTAAGCCGATGATGATTCCCGAAAGCGTATAGAACAACGCCTGTATGATATAGGAGCCGATAATGATGTTTTGTTTGATGCCGATGGCCTTTAGTATGCCGATCTGGCGCCGCTTGTTGACGGCATTCACGTAGATGAGTATGAATATCGTTATTGCCGCGACCGCGAGCCCTATGGCGCTTACAACCGAGCTTATGACGTCAAAACTCTTTGAGATATTGGCGATGGCGCCGAGGAACTCCGCCCATCTCCGAACCTTCAGGTTAGGGAAAAGGGACTGGATCTTGTCCCTGTAGTATTGCTCCACCTCCGCTGTATTGGGCCCGTTGGAGGCGTCAATCTTTACGAGTATCTGGGAGGCGTTGTTGTAAATCGGCAGTATTGACTCGGCCTCTTGCCTTGTTATGAAGGCGAGCCTGTCCACGAAGCCGAGCCTTGCAAGGAATACGCCCTTGACCTTGTAGTTCCGCACCACGCCGTTGCTGAAGGTCAACAGGACCTTGTCCCCGACCTTAACGCCCCCAAGGCTTATAAGGTCCTCGCCCCCGTAGCCGCCCGCCAGATCGCCGCCCAATATTATCTCTTCCACGCCGAGACCCTCAAGGTATCGTCCGGCGACCATGCTTTTGTGGACGCCGGTTACCAGTTTTTCCTCCTCCGGGTTTATTCCGACTATCTCGCCTGAAACGACCTTGAATTTGTTGTTCTTATCCTTGTCGTATTCCAGCGTGGCGGAGAGTTTATAATGCGATGCCGTGGAAATGACGCCGGGGATGTTCTCAATCTCCCGCCTTGTTTCAGCGGCATGGAGGATAAAGTCTTTTATCGCGGGTTCTTCCTGCGGGTCTATGACTATATTGGAGGTGAGATTGTTTATAACCTGCCTGTCAACCGCCTCTACGATCCCCTTTAATATTGACGAGATGAAGATAAGGTTGATGAAACTCAGGGAGAGGATAAAGATTATCAGAAAAACGGTGGACTTGTTGCCCTTTATAATGGATTTATAGGCCAGGAATATGGCAACGCGCAGTGCCTGCATGCGGCTATCTCTTTTTTGAAAGCACGACCGATTCGCCTTCGTTTAGTCCGGAAAGAACCTCTATGTAGCCTTCCGCGCCCTTTATCCCGGTCTGCACGGCCCTTACGCCTGCTTCATTGCCTTCAAGAACCTCCACTTGCCTTTTGCCGGCCTCTTGCTTCAGCGCAATCGTCGGTATCAAAAGCACATTTTCCCTGTAACCGGTTTTTATCCATACGTCCGCGGTCATGCCGGGCCTGAGCTTGAAATCCTTGTTGTCAACAACGGCGATGACGCTGTAGGATACGGTCTTATGCTCTATATTTGGCTCAATGCGGATCTCTTTTACCTTTCCGCCGAAGACATGCTCAGGGTATGCGTCAACCTTGAATGTAACCTCCTGATTAATCAGTATCTCTCCTATGTCCGCCTCTGAGACATTGGCGGTTATTTCCATGGTTGAGAGGTCCTGCGCGACCACGAACAGGGTGGGCGACTGCAGGCTTGCCGCAACGGTCTGTCCGAGCTCTACATTACGGGATACGACTATGCCGTCCATGGGAGACCTTATCTCCGTGTGGCCGAGATTAGCCTTTGCAAGCCTTACAGCGCCCTCAATCTGCGCTATCTGGGCCTTGCCGGCGTTAACGGCCTCGCGCTCCGCCTGATATCCTGAGGCCCGGGCCTTTTGCTCCGCAACGGCGGTTTCATAGGAGGCAATGGCCTCGTCATACTGGCTGTCTGACGCAAAACCGTCGTCAAAGAGCGTCTCGGTCCGCTTTATCTTGAGTCTTTCGTTCCTTAACTGGGCCTGGGCCTTTTCAAGCAGGGCCTTTGAATAGAGCAGGCTCGCCTCCTGACGCGCAAGGTTGGCGTTCGCGACCTCAAGGCCTGCCTCGGCCTGTGAAAGTTCCGCGTAAAAGGCCTCCGGGTCTATGAGGGCGAGGATCTCTCCTTTTTTTACGGGGCTGTTGTAATCAACGAATATTTCCTTGACAGTCCCCGATGCCCGGGAGCCGACCTGAACGGATAACGCCGAATCCACGATCCCGGTTGCCGAGACCTGACGGATGAGACTGCCCCTCCTGACAACCGCTATTTCATAGGGCGGGGTTTTGGCGGGGCTGATATATAGATAAACGATAATGCCTGCAACGGCCGTCAGAACCGATATAATCGCAATGCCTAAGGTTTTTTTCATGTATCAAAATCAACCGTGCTTAACATCGCTGTTGTTTGGCATCGTAAAGGCACGGGGTTTTTGTTAAAAACCCCGGACGCTTATTCCATGCCTTTTCAACAGCGCGCAGGCAACCCCGTATCCTGAAATGGCTTCATTTCGCCTGCATATCAGGTTTACCCCGCAACAAGGGCTTTTATCCTTAAGATAGGCCTCTTTTGCGCCCGCAAGTTTGCATATCATAAGCGCACATTCAGCGCCCTTCAGGAAAAATTCCGTTACATCTTCGCCTGTTTCGTCAAAAACCTTAGCGCCTGCGTTAAGCACATCGTCGCCTGTTCCAGACACTATCTCAGCGCGCTTTCTTGGGGTGGGAAGCCCTCCGAGCTGTTCAGGGCATATTGGGATAAAATGTCTGCCCTTGATATTGCTTAGCGCCT
>JBBTGV010000039.1:0-6972 GCA_038041305.1 Deltaproteobacteria bacterium
TCCTTGCGATGAAAAGAGGGTCTTCGCCCGCCTCTATCATCCGCGCAAGCCAGTACAGGGCCGCGTCCGGGTCGCTCGCCCTCATTGACTTTATGAACGCGGATATGACGTTGTAATGCTCCTCGCCGGCCCGGTCGTATAAAAGCGCCTTGCTCTGAAGCGCCTCCTCGGCCGTGGATACGGTTATGCGTCTTAAACCGCCGAGGTCCGGCTCTGCAAGGAAATACGCGGTCTCAAGGCAGTTTAACGCGCACCTTGCGTCCCCGTGGCACGCCTCCGCGATGAAGTCAAGCGTTGCCTCGTCTGTCCGGGCGGGCATATTGCCAAGCCCCCGTTCAACGTCAACGATTGAGTTCTTAAGCAGCTCCTTTATCTCAAGAGGGGAGAGCGGATTAAGGAGAAGCACCTTGCACCTTGAAAGAAGCGGGGAGATGATCTCAAACGACGGGTTTTCCGTCGTCGCGCCGATAAGGGTTATGGTCCCGTCCTCAACTGAATGGAGAAACGCGTCCTGCTGGGCCTTGTTAAACCTGTGTATCTCGTCAACGAAGAGGACGGTCTTTACGCCTTTTTTAAGGTTCTCCCTTGCCCTTTTAACCGCGTCCCTTACGTCCTTTACCCCGGAAAGAACCGCGGAAAACTCAATGAACTCGGCATCCGCCGCGCCCGCGATTATCCTCGCAAGGGTTGTTTTCCCGGTGCCGGGCGGGCCCCATAGTATAAGGGACGGGAGTTCCCGTTTCTCAATCGCCCTTGATATGAATTTTCCGTCGGCGACAAGATGTTCCTGACCGACAAATCCCTTGATGGATTTTGGCCTTAATCTCTCCGCAAGCGGGGCGGACAGGGGCTTTGCCCCGGCCGTTTCCTCGTGTTTATAAAAAAGGTCCATGCCGTCAAGATTCTACAACGCACGGACGGAAATAGCAAGATTACGGCAGAACGAGCCGGGGGCGAGAGCTAAAAAAAAGTCAGGTTGACTTATGCTAAAAAACCCATTATTATCCTGTGGATACGGATTTGAAAAGCATGCGCAAAATCGGCATGGAGGTCATGCGTTGAAAATAAGAAAAGCGGTCTTCCCCGCCGCGGGCTTCGGCACAAGGTTTCTTCCCGCGACAAAGGCCATACCAAAGGAGATGCTGCCGCTTGTTGACAAGCCTGTCATACAGTATGCCGTTGAGGAGGCGAAGGCATCCGGGCTTGAGGAATTCATCATAGTCACGGGCATGGGCAAGACGGCGATTGAGGACCATTTTGACACCTCGTTTGAGCTTGAGATACTGCTTAAGGAGAAGGGGAAAAAAGACCTTCTCAACATGATAAGGGATGTGTCGGGCTTTGCGCACTTTGCCTATACGCGGCAGAAAAAGCCCCTCGGGCTCGGCCACGCCATAAGCATCACGAAGAACCTCGTGAACAACGAGCCGTTTGCGGTATTCCTCGGAGATGATATAATAGACGCAAAGGTGCCTGCAATGAAGCAGATGCTGAGGGTGTTCAGGGAAAGGCGGGCATCCGTCCTCGCCGTGAAGCGCGTGCCGAGGAAAGACACGCACATGTACGGCGTCATAAAAGGATATAAGGTCGGCCCAAGGACATACAGGGTTACGGACCTTATTGAAAAGCCGAGGACAAATCCGCCTTCAAACCTCGCGATCATCGGCAGATACATCCTTATGCCGGAGATATTCGATTCCCTTGAGAACACGCGGCCCGGCAGGGCGGGCGAGATACAGTTGACCGACGGGCTTAAGCGCCTCATGCAGACAAGGGAGCTCTATGCCTATGAATTTGAAGGCGACAGATACGATGCGGGCAACAGGCTCGGGCTTATTGAGGCGAATGTGATATTCGGGCTTAAACACCCTGAGATAAAAAAAGACCTTAGAAGGTTCTTAAAAGGGCTTAATCTTTAGCCGTTGAGGACGACAAACGATTTATTTATGGCAAAGATATCAAAGAAACAGGTAATCTCGTTTCCCGCAATTGATGCCGAGGGCATTAGCCAGCTTCTTTCCGACGGCATGAAGGACGCATCCGAGCTATTGAGGCATGAGCCGATAACGCATGTGGCGAATGTGGACATATTTTCAAGCCAGTCATGCATTGTGATAGAGGTTGAGCTTCCTGGCGTTAGGAAGGACGACATAGAGGTAACGCTTTGCAAAAACACACTCAGCGTGAAGGCGGTAAAGTTTGAGTGCTTTGACGAGGACAAGATAAACTACATATGCATGGAGAGGAGTTTCGGCAAGATCGTCAGGACGGTTGAGATGCCTTTTCCTGTTGACTCAATGAGGATAAAGGCACAGTATAAGAACGGCATTTTGACGATCTCAATCCCAAGGGTTCAGGACAAGCGCTCCGCAGTGAAAAAGATAAACATTGAAGAGGGCCCTGAGTAGACATCAGAAAATACCGCTTTGGCGTCAAGGGGGTTGCAATGAGCGAGGAAATAAGGGAAAAAGAAGAGAAAAAAGACGATGACCAGCTGATAATCCCGGATGTGCTGCCTCTTCTGCCCGTGCGTGATGTCGTTATATTCCCGTTTATGATAGTGCCGCTTTTTGTGGGCAGGGAGCGTTCAATAAACGCGGTTGATTCGGCGCTTACAAAGGACAGGCTCGTCTTCGCGGCCACACAGAAGGATGTCGTAAAGGAAGACCCCGACCCCGAAGACATGTATACGACCGGCACGGTGTGCATGATAATGAGGATGCTTAAGGTGCCGGACGGAAGGGTAAAGATCCTCGTGCAGGGGCTTGCAAGGGCGGCCATAAAGGACTTTATGCAGACCCGGCCCTCCTACACGGTTACGCTCTCCAAGATAAAGGAGGCCCCTGTCTCTTCGCCAATGACCCTTGAGCTGGAGGCCCTGATGCGCAATGTCAGAGACCAGCTTGAGAAGCTCGCGTCATTCGGGAAACCCGTGTTTCAGGAAGTTATGATGGTGCTTGACAATATCCAGGACTCCGGCAGGATGGCGGACCTTGTTGCCGCGAATTTAGGGCTTAAGATTGACGAGGCGCAGGCCGTGCTTGAGATCCTTGACCCGGTCAAGAGGCTTGAGAAGGTGAGCGAGTATCTCGTCAAGGAGCTTCAGGTCGCCCAGATGCAGATGAAGATACAGACGCAGGCGCGGGAGGAGATGGACAAGACCCAGAGGGAGTATTACCTAAGGGAGCAGCTGCGCGCCATAAAGACCGAGCTCGGGGACATGGAAGAGGCAACCGAGGAGATGGAGGAGTTCAGGGAAAAGGTAAAGGCCGCGAAGATGCCGCAGGACGTCGGGAAAGAGGCCCTCAAGCAGGTGGACAGGCTTGAGATGATGCACCCCGACGCGGCTGAGGCCGCGCTTATCAGGACATACCTTGAGTGGCTCGTGGAACTGCCGTGGTCAAAGTATACAAAAGACACCCTTGACATTGAAAAGGCAAAGGGCGTGCTGGACGACGACCATTACGACCTTGAGAAGGTCAAGGAGAGGATACTTGAATACCTTGCGGTAAGAAAGCTCCAGAAAAAGACAAAAGGCCCGATACTCTGCTTTGTCGGCCCGCCGGGGGTGGGAAAGACATCCCTCGGAAAATCAATCGCAAGGGCGATGGGGAGAAAATTCGTAAGGATTTCCCTTGGCGGCATCAAGGACGAGGCCGAGATAAGGGGGCACAGGCGGACTTATGTCGGCGCGCTTCCGGGCAGGATCATTCAGGGCATAAAGCAGGCAGGCACTTCAAACCCGGTGTTCATGATGGACGAGATAGACAAGATAGGCATGGATTTCAGGGGGGACCCTTCCTCGGCGCTCCTTGAGGTGCTGGACCCGGAGCAGAACAACGCGTTCTCGGATCATTACCTGAACCTGCCTTTTGACCTTTCAAAGGTCATGTTCATAGCAACCGCCAACATGGCGGACCCGATCCCCGGGCCCCTCCTTGACAGGATGGAGGTCCTTGAGCTGCCCGGATACACGGAGGAGGAAAAAATTGAGATAGCCCGCAAATACATAGTCGGCAGGCAGCTGCAGGAGCACGGGCTTACCAAAAAGCTCCTTTCCATATCAGACGATGCGATAAGGAGCGTCATATCAGAGTATACGAAGGAGGCTGGCCTGAGGAATCTTGAGCGCGAGGTCGCATCCATCTGCAGAAAGGTCGCAAAGAACGTGGCATCCGGCAGGAAAGACCCGGTTGCGATAACCCCTGAGACAGTTAATGAATACTTAGGCGTCCCGAAATACCTACCTGAGGCCGAGCAGGAGATTGACGAGGTGGGCGTTGCAACGGGGCTTGCGTGGACGCCCGTGGGCGGGGAGATACTCCATATTGAGGCGACCATAATGAACGGCAAGGGCCAGCTCACGCTCACGGGGCATCTTGGGGACGTCATGAAGGAGAGCGCCCATGCGGCCTTAAGCTACGCAAGGTCAAGAGCAAAGAGGTTTAATCTGGACGGCGATTTTTACAAGAACCTTGACATCCATATCCATGTCCCGTCGGGCGCAATCCCGAAGGACGGCCCGTCCGCGGGCATCACAATGGCGGCGGCCCTCATATCAGCCCTTACGCAGACGCCTCTTAACAAGGACGTGGCCATGACGGGCGAGATTACCTTAAGGGGCAGGGTCCTGCCCATTGGGGGCGTAAAGGAGAAGTGCCTCGCGGCCCTGAGGGCAAAGATAAAAACAGTCATAATACCGGACAGGAACGTAAAGGACCTTGAGGACATACCAAAGGACATACGCGGCAAGCTTGAGTTTAAGCCGGTCAAGCACATGGACGAAGTGCTTGACATTATATTCAGGAAAAAGGCGAAGAAGCCGGCTGAACAGTCCGGGAAAAAACTTAAGGCGCATAAGCGTAAAATCCATGCAAGGCCGCTTTAGGCCCTTTAACCGCCTTGAGGCGGCGGGGGCGGGGAGTTCCCCCTTGTTTTTTTAGAGCCTTTGAAGACGCAGGGCGCGTTACTGGATAAAAATGCATCTTAAAGAACTCGGCGAAGAGCGTCTTATAAAAGACCTTGGCAAGAGGTTCCCGTCAAAAAAGCCGAATCTCATAAAATCCATTGGCGACGACTGCTGCGTTGTCAGGGCCTCCGCTAAAAAGGTCCTGCTTGCAACAACGGACATACTGATAGAGGGCGTGCATTTTAAGAAGGCCTACGCCGCCCCGTATCTTTTAGGCAGGAAATCCATAAGCATCTCCCTCTCCGACATTGCCGCAATGGGGGGCAGACCCAGTTTCTGCCTCGTGTCAATCGCAATGCCCGAGGACACTCTTAAGTCGTATATTGACGAGCTTTACAGGGGCATTAAAGACCGCTCGTCCGAATTCGGATGCCGCGTGGCGGGCGGGAATACCGCAAGGCTTCCGGGCAGGGTAATGATAGGGACAACCGTGTTCGGCACGGCGGACAAAGGCCGCGTTGTCTTCAGGAGCGGGGCTAAGCCGGGGCATAAGATATTCGTCACCGGAACGCTCGGGGATTCGGCCCTTGGACTTAAGATTTTGGGCAAATACGGCGAAAAGGCCTTAAAGGGGCCTTTTGGAAAAGCGGCGCTTAAGCACCTTGACCCTGTCCCGAGGATTAAGGCCGGCGTTAAACTCTCGTCAAAGGGGCTTGTTAGCGCCATGATTGACGTAAGCGACGGGCTTATGCTGGACCTTAAAAGGCTATGCGAATCAAGCGGGGTATCCGCCGTGGTTGAGGCTGAGAGGCTGCCACTGTCTGGAGAATTAACGGGGTTTTTCTACAGTCGTCCGAAAATGCGCACTGCCCTTGCCCTTACGGGCGGGGAGGACTACGAGCTTTTATTTACAGCGCCAAAACAAGCGTCAAAGGGCATACTTGGGCTTTCAAGGGAGCTTGGGCTTAAGATTACGGAGATAGGCTCAATTGCAGGCGCAGGCAATATCGCCAAGGTCAGGGCCATTGACTCAAGGGGTGCCGCGATTGTCGTTAAAAGGCCCGGATTCGCGCATTTTTGACCTCTGCCATGTTGACCTTGCGAGGCAACAATCTTATAATCAAGCAGAAAATCAAAGAGATTTAAAAAAGGATATTCGCCATGAACATCAGGGTGCCGATAGGCTATAAGTTCATAATCGGATTCATCGTTATCGTGGCCGTCGCCGCGTTTGTGCCTAACCTTATTGACTACACGGGGGTTACAGAGTGGCTCAGGATGCCCTTAAGCTTTCTTGTCGCGATCGTTATAGGGCTTATACTCGGCACCGTGTTTACAAGGGGGTTTACGAGGAGATTCGGCGTCATAGCGGATGTGACGTCAAGCATAAGCAGCGGGGATTTAAGCTATACCGGAGACCTTGGGCAAAAGGCGCAGGTCTTTAAGGACGAGACCGCGGACCTTGAGGAGTCCATTTCCATCATGTCAAGGAATTTAAGGTCCCTTGTTGTGCACATAAAGGGCACCGTGGAAAGGCTCTCAGAGGCGCAGGCCTCCTTCAGCGCAATCGTTGAAAAGGGGCAGAAGACGTCAGGGGAAGTGATAACAGGCACGTCAAAGATATTTGACGGCGCGCTTACGCAGGCAAACCACGTAGGCGAGGCGGCCGGGACCGTAGGCGAGCTTGAGAGGATTGCGGACGAGGTCGCTAAAAAAACCACTGAGAGCGCGAACGCCTCCCAGAAGGCCCATTCAATGGTTCAGAGGGGCGCGACAACCGCGACATCGGTGATGGAGAAGATGGAGCACATATTCAAGGGTATTGAGAATACCGAGGCCGCCGCGATAAGGCTGAAGGAAAAGATTAACGACATACCGAAGATCTTGGATGTTATAACGCATATATCAAGGCAGACGGACCTTCTGGCCCTTAATGCGACCATAGAGGCATCAAAGGCGGGCGAGCACGGCAGGGGTTTTGCCATGGTCGCGGAAGAGGTAAGGAGATTCGCGGACAACACCAACATGAGCGTAGAGGATGTCTCCCGCATAGTCAAGGAGAT
>JBBTGV010000040.1:0-3388 GCA_038041305.1 Deltaproteobacteria bacterium
AACGGAGCGAACTCTTTAATCGGGCCATATAAAAGAAAAATACCTTGCCGACAATCACGGCAAAAATGGCGGGAATTGAATTTGACGGCATTTGTAAGGCCGGTTATTTATTTTCCATATAGCCCCTGTGCCTGAACCCTTCCTTTATCCTGTCTATGCGTCTGCCGAGTCCGAAAATCTCTCCTATGGGGCGCGCGAGCCTTTTTCTTGCCTCAGGCCTTGAATACCTCACGTAAATCATGCCGAGCACCGAGATAATCGCCCCGCCGATAAGGTCGTTAATCATGTCCCACATCGTGTCCTGAAGCCCGTTCTGCGTCGCCTTGCCGAAAAGCTCGTCAACCGCGAATTCCCCGATCTCCCAAAGCCCCCCGACCGCCATTGAGAACATGATCGTTATAAACCCTATCAAGGGGATCGTGGTCGGGAGCTTCCTCGTGTAATGGAGCGTGTAAACTATAACGAACGCGATAAGCCCTATCACGGCGCTTGTGAATACGTGCAGGAACTTGTCCCAGAGCCAGTATCTCTGGTAAAACTCAAGGCCCTCGCCCATGAACGTATGGAGGAATATGGAAAGGGTAAGCAGAAAATCCAATTCAAACGGCTGCGTTATCCGGTAGTTTCTCTGGACTATGGCGGGTATCAGGGATATTACGACGGCAACGATTGTGGCGGCGGCGAAAAGATACTCCCCCCTGTATACCTCATAAGGCGCAAGCCCCGCCATCAGGACCCTCATAAGCAATGAAAGGGCCGTTGAGAGCGATACGGTGCGCCAGTTCTTTGTTTTGCCTGGGATATTTGGCTGCCTTGCCATGTCCTTTTTCCAGACCCTTAAAAACCTAAAAAAGGATTGCGCTTAAGCGCGGCGTCTATTTAAAGAGCCTGAGAGACGGCTCCCCTACAGCGCCTTCGGAGGCCTCTTTCTTGTCCTTTGCCATCTGCCCCCTGTATATGAACCTTTCAAAGAGCTTCTGATACGGCGTCCATGACTCGGCGCTTTCTTCCTCAACAAGGGCCTTTACCGACGAGACCTTCGCGTCAAGGTCGTCAAGGTAGTAAAGTATTATCGCCTCCATTGTCTTAGGCCTCTTTGGAGAGCCGAACTCAAGGTGCCCGTGGTGGCTCAAGAGCATGTGCTTTATCAAGACCTCAAGCCCCCTTGGAAAGCCGCTTATCCGCCTTATGTTCCTGTCAACAAGCTCTATGCCTATCGTAATGTGGCCCAGAAGCCTTCCCTCGTCCGTATAGTCAAACGCCTTTTCATAGGAAAGCTCGTAAATCTTTCCTATGTCGTGCAGTATCGCCCCGGCAACGAGGAGGTCTTTGTTCACGGCCCCTCCGTAGTGCCCGGCCACAAGCTCCGCAAGGCCGCATATTGAAAGCACATGCTCAAGAAGCCCTCCGAGATAAGGATGGTGCATGCCCTTTGCGGCAGGCGCGATTAAAAACCGGCTTCTTACGTCGCGGTCTTCAAATATGGATTTGAGAAGCCCCTGTATGTGGGCGTCTTTTATGCCTTCAATTATCTCATCAAGCCTTTTGGCCATGGCCTCATTGTCTTTTCCCGACGAGGGGAGCATGTCCGTTATGGAGTACTGCCCCTCGGGCACGACGTCAATTGACGAGACGTTCATCTGAAGCCCGCCCTGATAGCTCACCGCGTATCCCTTGACCGAGACTATGTCGTTTTTCTTGAAACGGCCTCCGAGGGCGTCAACATCGTCCCATACCCTTGCCTCAATCTCCCCGGTTGAGTCCTTAAGCTTAAGCGCGAGATAGGGTTTGCCGGCCTTGCTTATGCCGGGGTCCTTCCTCGCAACGAGGAACGGGCTTGCCACATGGTCTTTTTCCTTAATATCCTTTATGAAAATCTTTTTCTGGCTCAAATCAAAACCCCTTTGTTAGAGTATGTTTTAAACTATCACACAAGTTAATAAGCGTCAAGGCAGGGCCGCGTTCAGACGGTAAAGGAGCTGGCGCGCCTTTTTGCAAAAAAGTAAGTTGACTGTTCGGGGTCCGATGATAGAATCAATTTATGCCGCCATACGGTTATTCGGAACACATCTCTGACATAGGCATTGCCGCGACCGGACAAACCCTTGAATCCGCATTTGAAGAAGGGGCCGCGGCAATGCTTAATGTGATGTTTGATCTGGGCACGATTGACGAGAAGACCTCCGTTAAAATATCCGCGGAGGCACGGGACATTGAGATGCTCTTCGTTGAGGTCTTAAACGAGGTATTGTCCGTGCAGGGCAGGGACGATGTCGCGTTAAAGAGGCTTGAATGCACGGAGATAAAAAAGACTGATGCCGGGTTTGGCTTTACGGGCGCGGCGTTCGGCGAGGCGTTCAGCAGGGCTAAGCACTCGGTTAAGACAGAGGTAAAGGGCGCGACATACTCGGGGCTGAATTACGGCAAAACACCGGACGGGGGTCATGTCCTAAGGTGCGTGCTTGATGTTTAACCGCACGGGGGTCTTTTAGCATGAAGATTGAGGTTAAAAAGATTTCGGAGTTCGTCTGGGAAATACCCAAGACCTCTGAGATGCTTGTGCCCGGAAGGATATACGCCGACCGCGCCACCATTGAGCCCCTCATAACGGAGCTTGAGAGGATAAAGGCCGGGGGCTTTATGCCGGCCTTGCAGCAGGTCGCGAATGTAGCAACACTGCCCGGCATTCAAAAGGCGTCCCTTGCAATGGCCGACATACACCCGGGATACGGCTTCCCCATAGGAGGTGTGGCCGCATTTGACGCCGACAACGGGGTTATAAGCGTGGCGGGCGTGGGTTTTGACATAAACTGCGGGGTGCGCGTCTTGAAAACGCCCCTTGTCAGGGACGACATTGAGCCGAAGAAGGTTGAGCTTGCAAACCAGCTTTTCAGGGACATACCTTCGGGCGTAGGCTCAACCGGGGACATTAGGCTTAAGGAGCGCGAGATTGACGAGCTCCTGATAAAAGGCGCGCGTTTCATCGTTGAACAAGGCTACGGCACAAGAGACGACCTTGAATACACGGAGGAAGGCGGAGAGATCAAAGGCGCCGACCCGGACTCGGTCAGCAAAAGGGCGAAGGAGCGGCAGTTTAAGCAGATAGGGACCCTCGGCTCAGGCAACCACTACCTTGAAGTGCAGTGGGTGGAAGAGGTCTTTGACAGAGAGGCCGCCGACGCATACGGTATATTCAAAGACCAGATCCTGATTGCGATACACTGCGGAAGCCGGGGCCTCGGCCACCAGATAGGGACCGATTATCTCAAGGTCCTTGAGGAGGCGAGCAGGAAATACAATATCCCTATAAGGGACAGGGAGCTTGTGTGCGCGCCCTGCAAAAGCCCCGAGGGCCGGCAGTATCTTAAGGCGGTTTACTGCGGCATAA
>JBBTGV010000041.1:0-5707 GCA_038041305.1 Deltaproteobacteria bacterium
AGGAAGGCTATGACGGACAGAGATTTTCCGCAGAGCTTAACGAACCTGAAGAGAAGCCCTATAAACGGCAGTATGAAAAGCGTAAATATCATAAACCAGAACGGGGCGGCGAAATTCCCGGTCATCCTCTTAAACACGGGGTCAGCGAGATTGGAGAGGTTTGAATACCACATGACGATGTGCTGCGACCAAAAGAGATAAACCCAGAGGAGCACGAAGCCGAGGAGCACCTTCCCAACGCCGTCAAGCCTGAACTTTATGTCCCCGTTTCCATGGCCTCCGTGACCAGCGTCCTCGTGCCACGCCTCCTTGATAAAGCACCTTGACATAAGGAAAAGAAACGCCGCGCCGGCGAGGAGGTTTCCCGCCCAGAAGTACGGCGGGAATATGCTGCTTTCCCAATGGGGTATCAGCATCATGCCGAAGTCCCACGCGAGGAATGTGTTCTCTATGACATAGGCGAACATCATAATGCCGCCGATGATATTAAGCCTTTTGCCCCTGTCGTAGCCGGACGCGACACCCTTGTCTTCAAGCCTTGCAGTGGCGTAATACACGTAGCTCATCGCGTAAAAGAAGGCCATGCTTATGAGGATCCGCAGACACACGAACTCCTTGCCCACCCACGGGCTTATGTGCGCGGGGCCGCGGCCTCCGTGCATAGACATGAAGTGTTCGGGGTCGTACCAGTAGAATATGTGCTCTGCCCCGCCCTTGAATATTACGATGAACACGATGAACGCGAATGGAATGGAGGATATCGTCAAGACCTCGCCGAGCCTTGAGAAATGAGAGCCCCAGCCCGACCTTGTTACGCGCATGATGGCCGAAAATACGATTCCGGCCTGGCTTACCCCGAGGAAAAAGAGGAAGTTCACCGCTACGAGTCCCCAGAGAACAGAGGGGTTGCCTGACTTAAGCGCGATCGCAAAAGAGGCTATGCCGTTCAGTATCAGTATTATGGTTACCAAAAAGAGCATTTTAAAGTCCCGTTATAGTGTTATTTGCCTTTAGCGCTGAATGCGTGCTTTATGTAATTCGCGATGTGCCACCTGTCGTGCTCCTCAACAGAGTCCCCGTATGAAGGCATTATGGCCATGCCGCCGTTTGTTATGGTGTAGAATATGTCTCCGTCCGGCTTCGCCTGAACATACTCCCCCGTAAGGTCGGTCGGCGTTACGTATTTCTGCCCGACAAGGCCGTCTCCCTTGCCGCCGTCGCCGTGGCACGGGGAGCAGAACCTCAGGTATTTAAGCCTGCCCGCCTCTATTGATTCGGGTGTGGCGGAAAACGGGTTTTTGGCCTTTTGGGCCTCTGCCCTGTCCTTTAAGGCAACCCCCTTGCCCTTTACCGGCACGGTGCCTTCAGGCATTTCAATTGCCTTTTCCTCCTGCGCCTTATGACTCGGCTGGGCGAACATGTCCCACGACCACGGCATTGCGTAAAGAGGAGAAGGCGCAAGGCAAAGGACCGCGGCTATATAGAAAAAACCTTTAACAAGTGCTCTTTTCAACCCACCTTACCTCGCTTGCCCCGTTTTCCGTAAGCATCTTTTCAATTGACAAAAACCTCTCCGCGCTTACGCCTTCAATAACCAATCCGAAATGGTCTATTGCGATCTTTTCCTCAAACACCTTTTTCTTGAAATACGGCAGCCTGCAAAGCATCAAAAAGCCGAGCATCGTGAATAAAACCCCCGCGAGTATGGTTGACTCATAGGAGATTATAAGCGTCGGGGTTGCGGCGAATATGGGCCTGCCCCCCCTCGGCATGATGTAAAGCACTGCCGTGCCGAGGGCAAAGACCGTGCCCCCGAAAAACCCGCCGAGGCCGCCGAAGAGCGTAAAAAACCTTAAAAAATCAAACCGCTTGCCCATCTCGTGCTCAATCTCATGCACAAGGGGCACAGGGGAGAGCATGGACACGGAATAGCCAGCCTCCTTGACCTTCTTCGCGGCATTGATCATAACATCGGCATAGCCGAACACGCCGAGCACTGCCTTATCCATGGTCGTCTTCCTTTGACACCGGCAGCCCCACATCCTCTTTCACCTCAAAGGCGGAGAGTATGGGGAATATCTTTATTGAAATCATGAACAGGGTTATGAAGCCGAGTATCGCGCCGAATGTTATTGAGACCTCAACCCAGCTCATATGGTAGTCGTGCCAGAAATAAGGCAGGAACTTCCTTGAAAGCGAATTGGGGATTATCAAAAACCTTTCAAGCCACATGCCGAGGAGCACGAACAGGGACACGAGGAACATAAGGGCCGCGGACTTCCTTACCCTCCTCCATATAAGCACAAGCGGGATAAAGGTGTTGCAAAATATCATGAGCGCGAAGAGCTCCATGGACGGAGACGTGAGGATCTTGTATATAAGGTGCTCTTTCTCAAGCGAGGTGTCCGCGTATATGCCCGTCAGGACCTCCATCAAGGTGCAGTAGCTCCATACGAGCGAGAGCGCCAGCACCATCTGTCCTATCCTGTCATAGTGGTACTCGGTCACGTATTTTTTAAGCACGGGATAGGCCCTCCGCATGACCGTCAGCATCACGATAACGCCCGCGAACCCGGACAAAAGTGCCCCTGTGACGAAATAAGGAGCGAACACGGTCTTGTTGTAGCCCGGGACAATTGACAGGGCAAAGTCCCATGACACGATTGAGTGCACCGAGACGACGAGGGGCATGATAAACGACGAAAAGAACATGGTGGCCCTGCCCTGCACATGCCACTCCCTGTCCGTGCCGGTCCATCCCAGGGAGAGCGCCGTGTAGAGGTCCTTTCTCCAGCCCGTTGAACTGTGCTTAAGGGACGCGAAGTCCGGTATCATGCCGAAGTAAAGGAATACCACGCTGCTTGTGAAGTATGTGCCAATCGCGAACACGTCGAACATAAGCGGGGACTGGAACGACGGCCAGAGCTGCCTTGTGTTCGGATACGGGAAGTTCCAGTAAAAATTCCACGGCCTGCCCATGTGCACGAACACGGAGAGCGTTACGAGTATAAGGGCGAATAGCGTCATTGTCTCCGCACCCCTTGCGATAGCCCTCCTCCACGGCGTATGCGTTATGTAGAGCATCGCGGATATAAGGGTGCCCGCATGGGCGATGCCGACCCAGAAGACGAAGTTTACGAGGTACGCGCCCCACGGCACCGGCATGTTAAGCCCTGTTACTCCCTGCCCGTAATAAATCTGGTATGCCCAGGGAAGCCAGAAAAGCGTGATCGCGAGTATGCCGCAAACGGCCACGAGGACATAATAGCCCGGGCCGGTCTTGGTCATTATGCTCAGGAGGTCTTCGTTTATCTCCCTGCATTTGCGCGTAATGTTATTCATGTCCATGTCCGCCGGAACTGCCTTCCACGACCCTCCTTAAATAGACGACAGACGGGTCGGTGTTAAGCTCTGACAGGAGTTTATAGCCGCGCGGGTCATTGACCATCTTTGAGACCCTGCTGTCCGGGTCAAGGAGGTCGCCGAATGTAAGGGCGCCCGTCGGGCAGCTCTGCACGCACGCGGGCTTGACCTCTCCGTCCTTGACCGGCCTTCCCTCGTCCTTTGCCCTGTCCTTTGCGTACCTTATCCTCTGTATGCAGAACGAGCACTTCTCCATGACGCCCATCTCCCTTACCGTGACGTCCGGGTTAAGCTGCTCATCAAGGGGCTTATCCCTTTTGTATGTAAACCAGTTGAATCTCCTCACGTCATACGGGCAGTATGTGGCGCAGGTAAAAGTGCCGACGCACCTGTTGTAGACCTGCACGTTGAGGCCGTCCTGATTATGGTATGTCGCGTAGACCGGGCATCCTATCTCGCACGGCGCCTTTGAGCAGTGCTGGCACATGATCGGTATGAACTTAACCTTCACATTCGGGTACTCCCCCTCAACATACCTCTCTATCCTGAGCCATGAGAACGCCCTTGACTTTGAGCAGTCTACCTTGCCGACCGTGGGCAGGTTGTTCTCGGCATAGCAAGCCACTACGCAGGCCTCGCACCCGTTGCACATGTCAAGGTCAACGACCATTGTCCACTTGT
Organism: Deltaproteobacteria bacterium; assembly: GCA_038041305.1. Lineage (GTDB taxonomy): Bacteria > Desulfobacterota > GWC2-55-46 > GWC2-55-46 > GWC2-55-46 > JBBTGV01. The sequence continues at coordinate 4,045 of JBBTGV010000041.1, forward strand.
GGTCCGGTTTTCTAAAATATCCGGGGTGCCTGTAATCCTTCAGCTTGCCTATTATCCTGTCAAATATGCCTGCCAACTTAGCCTCTCCTTATCGTCGCTTATAAGTATTAGCTTATCTCAGGACCAAAGGGCCTTTTAGTCCTTTTAACCTTTTATTCTTTCAAAGTCCTCTACGCTTATTGTCTTTACGATATCCCTTCCAAGCTCCCTTGTGGACCCCTCCATCCTTACAAGGTCCGCCTGCCTGTAGGCCTTCTTCACCTTCACCCTCGTTGAATTAAGGGCGATTGCGCCGGTGCGGGAGTCTGAGCTTGCCGGAAGTATCTCAATCGGGTTTGAGTCCCTGTTTTTAGCGTACCTGCCGTACGATGAATGACCCTGTCCTATGGGCATTGCAACCACATCGGGCCTTATGCCTGCGTAAACATAGGCCGGCGCGAGGACCTCGCCGTAAGGCGACTGGATTATGAGGAGGTCCCCGGTCTTTATGCCGAGGGCCTTCGCGGTTGACGGATTTATCTCAACCCAGTTTCCCCAGACAACGGATGTCATGGGGTCTGGCAGTTCCTGAAGCCACGGGGAATTGGCCCCACTTCCGTCAAAATGCCCCGCCTGGGGATAAAGAAGGAGGTAGAACGGATACTCCGACTCATTGCCCTCAAACGCCAGCGGTTTTTCGGCTACGTAAGAGGCGACCGCGCCTGATGAAATGCCCGAGGCCTTGTTAACGGGCTCTTTCTTGGGCCACCAGCCTCCGTTCTTAAGAAGCGCCCTCCAAAAATCTTCAAAGCTTATAGCGCTTGAGCCCATGTCCTTATTCTTAAGATACCTGCCCCTCCACGCGTCTTTCAGATAATCCTTAAAGCCTTCGGCCTTTACCGAGGCGGCGGTCTTGCCGCCAATGCCCTTTGCGATTGATATGAATACGTCCCCAATCCCCATTGTGTTGTGTATGGGCTTAACCGCCGGCTGCGAGACGGTTGAGACGGGGTATCCGACGGACGGCTCCGCATAGTCATCCGCCCAGTCCTCAAGCGAGGTATGCACGGGGAGCACAAGGTCCGCCATTTCAGCCGTCTCGTCCATAAAGCTGCCAAGGCTGACTATAAACGGGATGTTATTAAGCGCCTCGCGGGCCTTCATCGCGTTCGGCGACGCATAAACCGGGTTTGAATTGCATATAATGAGGGTGTTTATCTTTGAATTAAGCGCATTGTTCAAGAGAGGCGCCATGCCCATTTTGCGCCCGTCCCTCTCCCTGTCCGGATTGGCTATGACCCCGCCCGGCCTGTTCAGGTTGCCCGCGACATGGTTAAGTATGTTTATCGCCACCAGCGCGCCCGCCCCGCCGACATACGATTCAACCGTATCGCCGGCTATCGCAAGGCTCGGCCTTTTTGTTATGAACTCCTTTGCAATCCCATGGATCGTCTCCTCAGGGACATCCGAGGCCTTAGAGACCTCCTCAGGGGAAAACCTCTTTAATGCCGCCCTCCATGAGGCTACGTCTCCTGACCTGTAAAAGCCCGACTCGACTATCGTATGCGCGATTGAAAGCGCGACAAGCCCTTCCGCGCCAGGCCTTATGCCCACCCAGTTATCCGCAACCGCCCCGGTAAGGCTCATCCTCGGCTCAATCTGCACGAGTTTTCCGCGCCCTTTG
>JBBTGV010000042.1:0-22331 GCA_038041305.1 Deltaproteobacteria bacterium
GTGAACATCTCGACCACGCAGGTCATAAAGGAAAGGCCGTTTGTGCCGTTCCCTGAGTTTAAAGGGCCTTTTGACGATTTTTTCGGAGACGACTTCAACAAGTTTTTCAACCAGCCGAACAGGGAATTCAAAAGGCAGAGCCTCGGCTCAGGGTTTATAATAAACAAGGACGGGTATATCCTTACCAACTTTCACGTCATTGAGAACGCCACGGAGATAATGGTGACGCTCTCCGAGGACAAGAAGGACTATAAGGCAACCGTGGTCGGACAGGACCAGAAGATAGACGTGGCGCTTATAAAAATAGACGCGGGCGAGGGCCTTCCCGTCGCGTCGCTCGGCAATTCGGACGACCTTCAGATCGGGGAATGGGTGGTCGCGATAGGAAACCCCTTTGGCCTCGGCGGCACGGTTACGGCGGGCATTGTGAGCCAGAAAGGCAGGGTCATCGGCGCGGGCCCTTACGACAACTTCATACAGACTGACGCATCCATCAACCCCGGAAATTCCGGCGGCCCGCTTTTTAACATGAAGGGGCAGGTCGTCGGCATAAACACCGCCATCATCGCTGGCGGACAGGGCATCGGGTTTGCTACACCCATAAACATGGCAAAAGAGGTGCTTACACAGCTTAAGGAAAAGGGCAAGGTGACAAGGGGATGGATAGGCGTGAGCATTCAGGAGGTGACCCCGGAGCTTGCGAACTCATTCGGGCTTAAGGAGACGAATGGCGCGCTTATCTCCGCCGTTACCCCCGGAGACCCCGCAGACGCGGCTGGATTAAAGGCAGGCGATATCATCGTGTCTTTTGACGGCAAAGCGATTATAGAGATGTCGGATCTACCGAGGTCGGTCGCCGGAACCGCGCCCGGCAAGACCGTTGAGGTAAGGGTCGTAAGGGACGGCAAGGAAAAGGCCTTTACGGTGAAGGTCGGCACAAAGATAGACGAAGAGGTCGCCGCTGCGGCGCCTGAGGGAAAAGACGCCTCTCTGGACAAGAGGCTCGGGCTTTCAGTGCACCCCGTAACACCGGAGGCCGCGAAGAAGTTCGGCATCACGGAGTCGGACGGCATCATGGTGAGCAACGTAAGGCCGGACAGCCCGGCTGAGGAGGCCGGTATCAGAAGGGGCGACATAATAAGGGAGATAAACAGAAAAAAGATCTCGGATGTAAAGGATTTTAATGCCGCGATGGATGCGGCATCCAAGGCGGACAGGCTGCTTCTCCTTATAACAAGGGGCGGCAACACCATGTACATTGCGATAACCCTTAAGGCGCAATAAGCAGGCAGGGTCTTATCTTATAAAGACTAAAGAGGCATTCGGAACCATTAAAACGACTTCTTACATAGTTGCGCTCACGGGCGCAAGCGGCGCGGTATACGGCGTAAGGCTTATTGAGGAGCTTTTAAAGAGGGGGGATGACGTGGACCTTGTCATCTCCCCTTCTGGTTTTTTGATATTAAAGGAAGAACTCGGATTCAGCCGCCCCGGCAAGGACATCGCAAAGGCGTTGATGGAGTTTTTTAAATTTAATAGGTCCGGCAAGGCACGGCTTCATTATCACGAAAACGCGGATATAAGCTCCCGGCTTTCAAGCGGCTCGTCTCTAAAAAGGGCGATGGTCGTATGCCCGTGCTCAATGGGCACGCTTGCGAGGATCAGCTCCGGCATATCGGGCAATCTTATTGAAAGGGCGGCTGATTGCGTGTTAAAGGAGTCAGGCCTGCTCGTCCTTGTGCCGAGGGAGACGCCCCTTAACGCGATACACCTTGAGAACATGCTTAAACTTAAAAACGCGGGCGCGGTGATGCTGCCCGCGATGCCGGGGTTTTACTTCAAGCCCGAGACCATTGAGGACATGGTGGATTTCATGGTCGGAAAGATTTTGGATTCCCTCGGCATTGAAAACATCCTTTACAGGAGATGGAAGGGTTAGAGGCGGCGGTTATTAAGGCCAATATAAGGCCGCCTTATTAAAAATGATAGACATAAAATATTTAAGGGAAAATTTAGACAAGGCCGCGGAAAGGCTTTCCAAAAGGGGCGCCGGGATTGACCTCTCAAGGTTTAAAAACCTTGACGACAAAAGACGTAGCGTCCTGACCGAGGTTGAGGCCCTTAAGGCAAAGAGAAATTCCGCATCAGAGGAGATCGGGAGGCTCAAAAAGCAGGGCACGGACGCATCTGGCTTGGTCTCCGAAATGCAGGAGACCTCCCTGAGGATAAAGGCCCTTGACGAGGCCGCGTCGGAGACGGAAAAAGAATTACAGGATTTTCTCCTTCTTATTCCCAACATACCGCATTTAAGCGTTCCCGTCGGCAAGGACTCAACGGACAATCCCGTTGTAAGGACATGGGGAGAGCCTAAAAATTTTCCATTCACCCCGCTTGAGCACACGGAGCTTGGCGAGACGCTCGGCATAATTGATTTTGAGAGGGCGGGCAGAATTTCCGGGGCGCGCTTTTCCATCCTAAGGGACAGGGGCGCGCTCCTTGAGAGGGCCCTTATAAACTTCATGCTTGACCTTCACACAAGGGAGCACGGGTATTTAGAGGTTCTCCCGCCCTTTATCGTGAAGGCGGAGTCCCTTGTCGGCACGGGCCAGCTTCCCAAGTTTGAAGAAGACCTTTTTAAAATAGAGGGCTGGGACAGCTACCTTATACCGACCGCGGAGGTCCCGGTCACGAACATCCATAGGGGCGAAATCCTTGATGAAGACGCGTTGCCGTTGTGTTATACTGCCTATACCCCGTGCTTCAGGAAAGAGGCGGGTTCCTACGGAAAGGACGTAAAGGGCCTCATAAGGCAGCACCAGTTTGACAAGGTTGAGCTTGTGAAGTTTGCGCCGCCTGAGTCGTCCTACGGCGAGCTTGAAAGGCTCACGAACAACGCGGAGGAGGTCCTGAAAAGACTGGGGCTTGCTTACAGGGTTGTCCTCCTTTGCACCGGGGACATGGGTTTTGCCTCGGCGAAGACATACGACATAGAGGTCTGGCTGCCCGGGCAGGGTAGATACAGGGAGATTTCCTCCTGTAGCAATTTTGAGGACTTTCAATCAAGAAGGGCGAACATAAGGTGCAGGAAAAAGGGGGGCAAACCCCGGTTCGCGCACACGCTTAACGGCTCAGGCCTCGCAATAGGCAGGACCTTTGTGGCAGTGCTTGAGAATTACCAGCAGGAGGACGGGTCAATCGCCGTGCCCGAGGCATTAAGGCCGTATATGGGGGGCATTGAGAGGATTGTCGCCGAGGGCTTTAAATAGACGCTGGGCGCCTGATTTTTTCGTAATTCCCAGAGTTTTTAGAATGGAAAAACCCTGTATATGTCATTCCCGCGGTATTAAGCGGGAATCCAGTGTCTTTGTTATGTTCGTCATCACCGCGGTATTAATCGGAAAATGGCAGCCTGCAATAAACCCGCATGTTTTTGCGGGTTGAGGCGGGCAATATAAAAGATATCTTCATTTTCATCACGAACCCGATTGGTTAACCGGGGTTCGTAATCCAGTGTTTTTTCTCTTTCGTCATTCCCGCGGTATTAAGCGGGGAGAGGCAAACCCAAACCGTCATCCCCGAGGTATTTATCGGGGATCCAGTGTCTTGAATAATTGATGCAGAAAGGCAAAGACGCCGGATGATCGAGTCCCTGCCCATCAATAATGGCAAATGGCATGGATTTGTTACAGCCAAGGATAATATCTTCTGTAAGGCCCGCCTTCACCCGCCTCTTTTAGAGTCGGGCAAGCGGCAGGCATGCCGTTCCTGTGTTCACAGGAATGACGGATAAAAACGGAGGGTTAGGCTAATGGTAAGTCACTGGTCTTGAAAACCAGCGGGCTAACGCCCTTGGGGGTTCGAGTCCCTCACCCTCCGCCAGTTTTTTGCAATGAACCTCTTAAGGACGCGAAAGCCGCCTGAACGCCGAGCGATAAGCGAGGAAAGAGGGCATCCGAGAGGATGCCCGGAAGAGAAGGCGGGCGGGGTCGGCGCGAGTCGGCGGGAGCCGACGAGTGTTGACCGAGTCCCTCACCCTCCGCCAGTTTTTTGCAAGTTTCTTCAATAAAATCAAATAGTTAATTTTTTGAACACACGAAAAAAACCGTCACTAAAAGGGGGCGGGGAATCATATTGAAAATGGAAATGAAGATTGCAATACTTGGCTGGGGTTCACTTCTTTGGGAGGCTAGACCTGATTTTGATGAAAGACGTGAGCCTTCTTGGCAGTATGACGGGCCTTTGCTTAAATTAGAGTTTTCACGAGTGTCAAAGTCACGGTCATGGGCATTGCCGAAGGATTGGAAGTTATCGTCATTTCATAAGTTCGCGGCGCAAGATTTGTATCCGGAGAATTGGTGCGGCGATGCAACGGACATTCAAGACATTGCCGGCGAGTTATTTTAAGCCTTGTAGGGTGGGCTCGGCCCACCATTTTCTATTAATGGCGTTACCACAGTAAAGACGCATCTCAACGCTTTCGTAGATTGGCGGTTATTTGCCGGAGCAATAAATGTCAAATTACAGAAGAGTACGCAACGGGTCTGTGTATTTTTTTACAGTCGTAACGTATAAAAGACAGCCCGTCCTTTGCCTCAATGATTCAAGAACCGCGCTCCGCCAATCCATTAAAACCGCCAAAGAAAAAATGCCGTTTGAAATCAAGGCATGGGTGTTGCTCCCCGACCACCTGCATTGCATATGGGAACTTCCTGAAAGAAATTCCGATTACTCCAAAAGATGGGCATTAATCAAAAGAGAATTTACAAAAAGAATGAAAGGTCGTTTGAAAACGCCTTCTCCGGGGCCTTCGCGCATAAGAAGCGGAGAAGCTACGATATGGCAAAGACGTTTTGGGGAACACATGATAAAGGACGACCTTGATTTCACAAGACACGCGGAGTATATTCATTATAATCCGGTAAGGCACGGTTTGGCGGCATTGCCGAAGGATTGGAAGTTATCGTCATTTCATAAGTTCGCGGCGCAAGGTTTGTATCCGGAGAATTGGTGCGGCAATGCAACGGACATTCAAGACATTGCCGGCGAGTGATCTTAAGAACAAACGATTTATAAAGAAGTGGGCCGAGCCCACCCTACAAGTCTGGAGCGACAAGCAAGGATGGCGCGGAGCAGAAGACGAATCCCCCCCGCTCCGCCAGTTATAACAATATGGAACAACTACTTCAACAATTTATCAATGATTTAAAAAATAAAAAAATTTTTTCTATTAGTGAAGATGCAACAAAGATATCGATTGTTTTAAAACTGCTGAATATATTAGGTTGGAATGTATTTGATAATGAAGAGGTGTATCCCGAGTATGCCGTTGGCGGTAAGCGAGTAGATTATTGTCTTAGGCAGGGCCAACGAAACTTGGTTTTTATTGAGGTCAAAAAGACAGAAGAGGATCTTGAATCTCATCAAGAACAATTATTGAATTATGCTTTTCATGAAGGTATAGAAATTGCAATTTTAACAAACGGAGTTGCGTGGTGGTTTTATTTACCGCTTAATCCGGGCAGCTGGGAACAGAGAAAATTCTTTTCTATCGATTTTCTTAAACAACAAGATAGTGAGATAATCAACAATTTGATAAATTTCCTTTCTAAAGAAAATGTAACTTTGGAAAAAGCGATCGACACCGCGAAAAAAATGTATAAGAGCAATCGAAAGGATGAAGCAATTTATTCGGCATTACCAAAAGCTTGGAATAGTTTAATAGCAGAAACAAACGAGTTGTTAATTGAATTGCTGAATGATACTAATGAAAAAATATGTGGGTATCGCGCCACGGATGAGCAAATAGCAGAATTTTTAGACAGCAATAAAAATCAATTATTGCTTGGTTCGTTTAAATTTCAAAATGATAAGAAAACTACAGAAAGAAAAGTGTCCTTCCAAAAAACCAGTGAATATGTTCCTGCCGGATATACAGGGAAATCCCCAACATCTTTTATGATTAATAATAAAAAGATTATAGTAAAATATTGGATAGATATGCTTACCGAAGTCTGTAACTTTTTATATAACAATCGTCAAAGTAATTTTGAACAAAAAGTCTGTTCGCTTAAAGGAAGAAAGAGAGTTTATTTCTCGAGAAATAGAGATGAATTACGAGAACCGATGCAAATCAAAAACTCCGGGATTTATGTTGAATCCAACTTGAGCGCGAACAATATTGTAAGATTAAGTGAAAATCTTCTTGTGTTTTTTGGGTATGCGGGCGATCTTCAAATAGAAGCAAAATAGAATTTGCCGCCAAAGAACAAAATCTTACAGATTTTGTTGGTCCCGCTAAGCGGAATGAAAAATCTGATTAAAGATATTTGCTGAATGACAAAGGAAAACAGCCCGTCATTCCTGTGAATTCAGGAATCCAGCGTCTTTACATAATGCCTTCCAAGAGATACTGGATCCCCGATAAAAACCTCGGGAATGACTTGAAAATACTGAAATTACACAAGAGTCGCCTCTGATTAAAACCCTCAACCCAATGCCCTTTAGGGCGGGCCTATTTACTACATGCTTTGGCTGGCAGGGTTACGAAAATAACCGCGCTAAAATCAGGACTTCTTATTTTCCTTCAGATACACCTTGCACTCGTCGCTTCCTATCCAGTCTATCTTCATCATGTTGGTTGCCCCGCGCATCCCGACCTTGGTGCCTGAGACGATTACGACCGGGTCTCCGAGGCTTGCAAGCCCGTTGTCAAGAAGGGCCGCCTCGCCCCTGCATATCATCTCATCCGTGTGGCCGCCGAACTCAATCAAATAGGGCTTCACGCCCCAGAGGAGCGCAAGCCTTCTCCATGTCCTTTCAACCGGCGTAAAGGCAACAATCGGGGCAGAGGGCCTTAATTTTGAAAGTATCTTGGCGCTGTCCCCGCTCTGGGTGAATACTACGATCGCCTTTGCGTTAACCTCTATGGATGCCGCAAAGGCGGAGTATGAGACCGCCTCCGCGAAGCTTGATGAAACGGATTTTTCGCGCCTCCGGAGCCGTTTTCTTGAAAGGGCCTCCACCTCGGCCTCAGAGGCGATCCTTGACATGATCTCAACGGATTTTTCAGGGAAATTCCCGACCGCCGTCTCTCCGGAAAGCATAAGCGCGTCCGTGCCGTCAAACACGGCGTTCGCGACATCTGAGGCCTCCGCCCGCGTGGGCCGCGGGTTCGTTATCATTGACTCAAGCATCTGCGTTGCGGTTATGACGATCTTCCCGGTCTCAGAGGCCCATGTTATAAACCTTTTCTGAAGGATCGGAACCTGCTCAGGGGAAAGTTCCACGCCAAGGTCCCCCCTTGCAATCATTATCCCGTCGGACTCGTCAAGGATGAAAGACAGCTCCTCAACCGCCTCCGCCTTCTCTATCTTCGCGATAACGGCGATATCGGCGTTTTTCCGCTCAAGGATTTTTTTAAGCTCTATTATGTCAAGTGGGCTTCTTACGAATGAAAGCGCGATGTAGTCAACCCCGTGCTCCACCCCGAAGTCAATGTCCCTTAAATCCTTCTCCGTGATGGACGGCGCGGACACGGCCACGCCCGGAAGGTTTATGCCCTTGCCCTGCCTTAATACCCCCCCGAACACGACATCGCAGAGAACGTCATGCCCCTTGACCTCCCTGACCCTTGCTTCAATCAGGCCGTCGTCAAAGAGGATCCTGTTGCCGGGCTTAACGTCCCTGTGCAGGTCCTGATAGGTCGTGGTAATCTTGCCTTCGTCCGCGCCCGCGTCGTCCGTTGTTACGACAATGAGGCTGTCCGGCTTAATGGTAATTTCCGGGGTCTTAAGCCGGCCCGTCCTGATCTTCGGGCCTTGCAGGTCAAGCAGTATCGCAACAGGGCATTTGAGCCTTGTGGATATTGCCCTGATGGAGGAGACGGTTTTCGCGTGCACTTCATGCGAGCCATGCGAGAGGTTAAGCCTCAAGACATTCACGCCAGAGGAAATAAGCCCCTCAATCTTTGCCTCGCCCTCGGTTGCCGGGCCTATTGTGGCGATTATCTTTGTTTTTCTTGAGTTAAGCATAAAATCAATGCGCGGAAAACCCTAAAGATAATATCCCCATAAAACAACCGTTGTCAACACATTAAGGCGGAAAATAACCCCCCTGGGCGTTTAAGCGCGAAATAGCCTGAGTGAACCGGGCTATGCCTCGGCAATATATTTATGCCTCAAAAATTTTCCTTTGACATTCTTTTGTCGTTTAGCAATAATTCCTTTTGCTGTTTTTTAAGCGTCTTTAAAAAGGCATGAGGGGTTTTGAAAGAATTGGAACAGGCAAAGACGCCTTTATACAGGGAGCACATCGCACTGAAGGCAAAGATGGTGGATTTCGCGGGCTATCTCATGCCCGTTGAATACACGGGGCTGATAGAGGAGCATCTGAGGGTAAGGTCCGCCTGCGGTATTTTTGACGTAAGCCACATGGGCGAGATTGAGGTAACCGGCAGGGGCGCGCTCGCCGCGGTCAATCTTGTAGCGACAAACGACGCGTCAAGGATTAAAGACAATCAGTGCCAGTATACGCTCGTTTGCAACGCGGACGGTGGCGTTGTTGACGATGTCATCGTATACAGGTTTAACGCCGAAAGATTCCTTTTCTGCGTGAATGTGTCTAACACGGATAAGGCGTTTGAATGGATCTCGCGGCAGGCGAATGCGGATGCGGTTGTCAGGAACGTAAGCCCGGATTACGCCCAGATAGCGCTTCAGGGCCCCAAGTCGGTTGAAGTGCTTAAGGCAATCGCCGACATTGACCCGGGCGCAATCAAGAGATATCATTTCACGGTTGGCGAGGTTGCAAACATATCGGCGATCATCTCAAGGACGGGCTACACGGGCGAAGACGGCTTTGAGATATATTTAAGCCCGCTTGGCGCGCCGGCCGTATGGAAGGCCGCGCTTGAGGCAGGCACGGGGTTCGGCATACTCCCTGTCGGGCTCGGCGCAAGGGACACATTAAGGCTTGAGATGGGGTATCCCCTTTACGGACACGAGCTTACCGATATCACGACCCCGCTTGAGGCAGGGCTTGAGAGATTTGTCGCGCTCAATAAAAATGAATTCATCGGCAAGGACGCGCTTAAAAGAGGGTTCGCCGCAGGCCCTGAAAAAAGGCTTATTGGTTTTAATATGCTTAAGCCGGGCATACCCAGACAGGGTTATGACATAATGGTCAATGATAAAAAGGCTGGTTCTGTCACAAGCGGCACGTATTCGCCGATGCTAAGGGCGGGCATCGGCATGGGCTATGCGGCAAGCGGGCTTATCAAGGATATTGAAGAAAACGGGTCCGGGCTTAAGATAATGATAAGGGGCAGGCCCTCTGAGGCAAGGATGGTAAAACCCCCGTTTTACAAAAAAGAGGCATTAACCTGCTGAGGCTTCTTGACAATGCCCAAAGGTTATTATAATAATTAAAAGGCGGTCTTTTTTGCAGTTAAAGGGTTATTACAGGTAAAAAGGAAAGGAGACTCATATGGAGTTCCCGAAGGAACTTAAATACACCAAAGAGCATGAATGGGTTAAGGTAGAAGGGGGTGTGGCCACGGTCGGCATAACCGACTATGCCCAGGATTCTCTCGGCGACGTGGTGTATGTGGAGCTGCCGCAGGAAGGCGGGGCCGTGACAAAAAACGAGGCTTTTGGGGTTGTTGAGTCGGTCAAGGCGGTTTCAGACCTCTACTCGCCTGTCTCTGGAAATGTGGTTGAGGTGAACGACGCGATAATAGAAAGCCCTGAGGCGATAAACGACGACCCGTACGGCGATGCATGGATGATAAGGGTTGAGGTGTCAAGCTCAGGAGAGCTGGACGATCTGCTTACAGCGGATGAATATCAGAAGTTCATTCAGGAAGAGAAGTAATCCTCGTTTTTTAAGGCCGGTTAAGGCGGTTCTTTTCGCGAGCAAAGGACTTTAGCGCCATAATCTAAAAAAACAAGCGATCTTTTCCATCGGCGTAAATTAATTTATCCTGAAAATTCCCGCAAGGCAGGTTTTTAGGCCTTGCGTTTTTATCTTAGGGGTTTTTTTAATGCCATACGTCCCGCATACTGAAGACGACATAGCCCGGATACTAAAGACCCTCGGCATTGCATCCGTTGAAGGCCTTTTTTCCGTTTTTCCGGAGGAGCTAAGGATTAAGCAAGGCCTTAACCTGCCCTTGGGATTAAGCGAGCAGGAGGTAAAAGGCCTTTTAAAAGGCATAAGCAGCAGGAATAGGGGCGTAGCGGACAATATAAGTTTTCTTGGGGCAGGCGCGTACAACCACTACATCCCGTCAATAGTTGACAGTTTGATATCAAGGTCGGAGTTTTACACGTCCTACACCCCGTACCAGCCGGAGGTTAGCCAGGGCACGCTTCAGGCGATATTTGAATACCAGAGCCTCGTGGCCGGGCTTACCGGCATGGATGCCTCAAACGCGTCGCTTTATGACGGCGCGTCCGCAACCGCAGAGGCGGTTTTAATGGCAGGCCGCATTACGGGCAAAAAAGGGGTTTTAATAAGCGCTGCCATTAATCCTCTTTACAGGAAAACAGTTGACACATATCTTAAAGGCTCGCCTGACCGCGTATCGGATGTGATGTACTGCACCGAAGCCGGCGTAACCCTGCCGGAGGCGGTTGAAAAGAAGATGGACGGCGATACCGCGTGCGTCGTAGTTCAGCAGCCGAATTTCTTCGGCGCAATTGAGGACATTGCCGCGATATCGGAGGCCGCTCATAAGAAGAAGGCGCTCTTAATCGTAGTCACGGCAGAGGCTATTTCAATGGGGCTTATCAAGCCGCCCGGCGAATTGGGATGCGACATAGCGGTCGGGGAGAACCAGTCGTTCGGCAATGCCCTTAACTTCGGCGGGCCGTATCTTGGGTTCATGGCGACAAAGACCGGGTTTCTCCGCCAGATGCCGGGCAGGCTTGTCGGAGAGACGGTTGACAAGAACGGGAAAAGGGCGTTTTGCCTTACCCTTGCGACAAGGGAGCAGCACATAAGAAGGGAACGCGCGACGTCAAACATATGCACAAACCACGGGCTTTCGGCCCTTGCCGCGCTCATCCATATGCTCGCGCTCGGGAAAAACGGGCTTAAAGACCTCGCCATGCTCAATGCCTCAAAGGCGCAATTTTTAAAGACAAGCCTTTTGGGGATAAAAGGGTTGAGCCGTGCCTTTTCCGCCCCGTTTTTCAATGAGTTTGTCGTAAAAACCCCGTGCGAACCAGAGTGGCTTCTCAAGAAGATGCTGAAGCATAAAATCCTCGGCGGCCTTGCGCTAAAGAGGTTTTACCCGGAACTTAAAAACCATATCCTCGTTTGCGCGACCGAGATGAACTCAAGGCAGGACATTGAGGGGTTTAAAGAGGCGCTCGGCGGGATATTGGATTAGCCTGGTTTTATCCATAGACCAACAACGGCATGGGAATGAACGGCAAAAAAAAAGAAGAGCCTTTGATATTTGAAAAATCAAGAAGAGGCAGGACCGCCGTGGCCCCGCCCGCTCCGGATGTGCCTATTTCAGCGAGCATACCGGAGAGGTTTTTAAGGACCGAGGCCTCATGGGATGGTTTCCCCGAAATCTCCGAGCCTGACATCGTGAGGCATTTTACAAGGCTTTCAGAGATGAACTTCGGGGTTGATTCGGGATTTTATCCGCTCGGCTCATGCACGATGAAGTATAACCCTAAGATAAACGAGGAGGCGTGCAGGCTTCCCGGTTTTTCAACACTCCATCCGTTTGAGCCTGAGGAGATGACGCAGGGCGCGCTTTCGCTCATGTATGAGCTTGAGGCCTATTTATGCGAGATCGCGGGCATGGACGCCGTAACGCTGCAGCCCTCCGCAGGCGCGCACGGCGAGCTCTGCGGGCTCCTCGTGATGGCGGAGTATTTTAAGGACAAAGGAAGGCCGAGGACAAAGATAATAATCCCGGACACGGCGCACGGCACAAACCCGGCGAGCGCGCATCTTGCGGGCTTTAAGGTTGTGCCGGTCAAGTCAGAGGGCCGGGGCGTATTATCCGCGGAGGCGATAAGGGCCGTAATGGATAAGGACACCGCAGCACTTATGCTTACAAACCCGAATACGCTCGGCCTTTTTGAAAGAAACATAAAAGAGATCGCCGGGATTGTCCACAAAAAAGGCGGCCTTGTGTACTGCGACGGCGCAAACCTGAATGCCCTTATGGGCATTATGAGGCCCGGGGACATGGGCGTAGACGTTATACAGTTGAACCTCCATAAGACCTTTTCAACCCCGCACGGCGGGGGCGGACCCGGAAGCGGTCCTGTCGGGGTTAAAAAACACTTGGGCAAGTATCTGCCTCGGCCGAGGATTAAGAAAAAGGGAAAGAGGTATACCCTTGACCACGAGTGCCCGAAATCCATCGGCGCATTAAAGGCGTTTTACGGGAACTTCGCGGTCCTTGTCCGGGCATACACCTATATAAGGCGCATGGGCAGGGACGGGCTTAAAAAGGCAAGCACAATAGCCGTCCTTAATGCGAATTACATAAAGGAGAGGCTGAAAGGAACCTATCACCTGCCGTTTGACGAGACCTGCATGCACGAGTGCGTTTTTTCGGACAAGCTCCAGACCCCTTTTGGCATTACGACCCTTGACATCGCGAAAAGGCTGATTGACTACGGGTTTCATCCCCCGACGATTTATTTCCCGCTGGTTGTGCCGGGCGCGATAATGATTGAGCCCACGGAGACGGAATCCCTTGAAACCCTTGACGAGTTCATAGACGCGATGAAGGCAATCGCGGTTGAGGCCAGAGAGAACCCGTCACTTCTTAAGGATGCGCCTCAGAATGCCCCCATTTCAAGGGTTGACGAGACAAGGGCGGCAAGGGAGCCGCGGCTCAAATGGACGCCGAAAAAAGAGGGCTAAGGGGTTTTTGGAAAATCACCGGTATATTACATACTCAAAAGACCCGTGTATGGAGATGTCCTCCACGCCGAAAGACTCTGGCAGCGGGGGAAACGGGGAGGAAAGCCTTAGCGCCGTGATTGCCGCGTCATCAAGGCCCGGATAGCTTGAAGACCGCACAAGCCTTATGTCCTTTATTGTCCCGTCTTTGTTTATTGAGAAATCAATCCTGAGCCTGCCCTGCCAGTTGTTTTTTATCGCGGCAAGGGGATATTCCCAATAAAACTCAATCTTTTGCTTGATGTTAAGGAGATACTCCTGATACTTAAGCTCAGAGGTGTTAAGCTGGAGGGCCTTTCCGCTCTGGCCCTTTGGCTCCGCCTCTTCATATCTTTTTGCGAGTTCCGCGATCCTTTCATCAGGGAGCATGAGACCCGGCCCGGACAGGCCACTGTCCACGGGTTCACTGGGTTTGCCTGTACTGTCCGCCTTAACAGTGCCTATTGCCTGGCCCTGGGTAGCGTCGTTGGCAATGTTTTTATCAGTCCCTTGTGTGGAGGGGGTTGAGGCAATGTTTTTTTGTAATATTGCCTGGGCGTCGGTTTGTTTTTCCATTGGACGCGATAAGGGTTTCAAAGAAGCTGGAGGGTCGTGATGGTCATAAAAATTTTTGGAGATAAAAGGGGTCTTTGCGGGCTCAATTATGTCAACGATTATAGGCTTGCCACCCATGCCGAGCAACCGAGCAACCGAGCCTGATGAGGCGGCATAAAAGCCCCAGATTGCAAAGAAGTGGGCGATTACAGAGGCGAGGAGGAAGTAAAAAAGCCCATAATCGCCGTGTTTAAAAGTTTTTGTTGACATAAACCGCCGAATCTGCCAAAATTTGAGATAAAATCGGATAAATATTTTTGCATTTTGCAGTAAAACATTTTACACCCAAAACCGGAGAATAACAATGTTTGGAATCGGGACAACAGAGCTTATCATAATACTCGTCATTGTGGTTATCATCTTTGGCGTCGGGAAATTGCCGGACATCGGCTCGGGCCTCGGCAAGGCAATCAGGAATTTTAAAAAGGCGACAAGCGACGCCGAGTTAGACGTAACGCCGAAGCAGGACGCCGCAAGGCTCGCGAGCGCGGACCCTGTTAGAAAAGAAAAGGTCTAATCTCTTAAGCGCTTATTTGTTTAAGCCAGAGAGAGAATAAGTAATAAAGGGGCCTCCGTTCAATCGGACGGGGCCCCTAATGTTTTTTTGAGCTGCAAACATATTAATCCCCGGCCCCATAAAGGGACTGGAAAACGCCGGGCGCCCGGTTAAAATCCCTTTTCCCCGTCCTCCAAAAGCTCTTTCGCGGCCTGCCTTATCTCAGGATGAAGCGTTGAATCCCTTGCGAAGTTCTTAAGGTCCTGTCGCATCATAAGCCCGAGAAGCGCGATTGAAATCTCTGTAGGCGCGTACGGGTTTGAGGCGATCGCCTTCATGACAGAGTATCTTTTTGACCAGACCTTGTGGGAAGATATGAGCCTCAGTATCTCAGGCGCGTTGGGCCTCTTTGACGCGATCTTGAGTATCTCTTTCTCGGTTATCCGGGGGTTGCTTAGTATATTGCCAATTACCATGGGGTCCGGGTCGGATAATAACCTGTCAAGCGAGTCTTTTATGCCGGTTTTTGAAAGCGAGCGCCTCTGCCCGAGGCTTAAGTGTTCCATCTTAAGCTCCTCTTCCTTGTCATAGCCAGCGATGCCGGTCCTGTGGGGCCTTGATTCGCTGAAAAGACGGGCAACCCTTTTTAATCCAGCCCGGACCGACGCCCTGGATATCTGCGCGCAGGCCTCTTTTCCAAGCATGTCCCTTATAGCGGCAACATCAATAAGAAGGGATTTTGCCGTTTTGGCCGATGCGGCCGAATGTCCGCCCTTGCAGAGAAATTCAAGGAGATGGGCGGCGTCTTCGGAAGACAGGCTTAGGAGCGTTGAGCACAGGAGCTTCATCCGCATCCCCTGCTCCGGAAGGGCCGTGATGTCCGATAAGACCTTTAAAACATATTCCTGAGAGTCTTGCATCAGCGCATGATGTCTATTCCGAATTCAACGGCATCGGGAGGCATTACGGTGAATATGGACATGACGGGCATTGTCGCCTTGCCGGGCACGACTATGGGAGTGGGGTCCCGGAATTGCCTTAAAAGGTCTTCCGCGGTTGAGTTTTTTATGTCGTCAACGGATACGACCCTGCCCGGGGAGGTAATCCTTGAAACCTCCACCTGCCCCTTTGAGTTGTATATCACGCCCCTTGCGCCTTTTATCCCGGTCGGCTCTGACGAGAGGTTTTTAACCTTTGCCTCAATTACAAAGACCCTGCCGGCGTCCCTGTTCTCGGCAAAATAGCCGTTAAGGGACTCAATTGAAAGCAGGTCCTCCGCCGCAGGGGCGGGCTTGAAAAATTTTTCGTAAAACACCTTGGGCGCCTCAGTCAAATAAAGCGAGCCTATGCCGAAAAGAAAAACAATGAGCGCAATTATTGGGCCTGCCAAAGACGGGCCGCTCCTCTGCCCCCTGTATTCAACTGATTCAACGCCTTTGGGCGCATCCGACGAGTCCGCTTGAACCTCCTTTGAAAGAAGCTCCGAGAAGTTCAGGCCTCTGTCATCCTCCAGAGAAGGCCCTTTGGCGGTTTGCGGCCTTGAAGGAGGCGTTTTTTCCGAAGGCAAACCCGCTGTATCCTCTCCCGGCAATCCGGCCTCCGCAACCGGTGTCTTTGCGTATGCCTCGGCGGACATTGAGGGGGTTGTTTTATTGAAAACCGCTGGACCGTTTTTTTCCGTCCCCGCCTGCCCAGGGCCTTGTTCTTGTCCAGCAGGTTTTTCGTCAAGGCCGAAATCAATGCCGTCAAAAAGGCCTTCTTTATCCGCGCTGTTGCCGGAGGCCTCGTTTTTTTGCGCGGCTAAATCAGCGGAAGACGAATCCTTTATTTCTCTTTTTTGGTCCCCTTCCCCGAAGTCAATGTCGTCAAATGAAAACGACGGCGGGTCTGCGGGCCTGCGGGCAACGGAGGCCTCGCCTGAGTCAAAATCAAGGCTCAGGTTTTTATCGGGCCTTTCTTTTTTTCTCTGCCCTGACATGGGTTCAGACTGGGCCGCGGCCTCCTTAAAAACCCCTCTATCGGCATCGTCCTGAGTTGTCAAGACCTCTTCTATCCTGGCCTCTTCAATCGGGATTTGCCTTACGATAAAGACATTCATGCACTTTGTGCACCGGACCTTTACCCCTCCTCCGGTTACCCTTGCATCGTCAAGCCTGTATTTCGTCTGGCACTTATCGCACTGTACTATCATTAAAAGACCCCCATGAAAACACTGCCATTTATTATTTAACACAATACCCGTGTCTTTTTCAATAAGGCTTATTGCGCCCTGCCCCGAAGGCACAAATCAATTGACAGAAAAACGGTCTGGTTATATGCTCTAAGAGAAGGCAATAAAGCCCGGCCGAGTTATGCCCCATAAGACAAACCTTAAACAGCTCATACCGCCTGAGGAGATCCGCATAGTCGTTGAAAGGCTCGCAAGGGAGGTAAGGATAAGGTATGCGGACAAAGACCCGCTCCTTATATGCGTTTTAAAGGGCTCATTCATGTTCTTTTCCGACCTCGTGAGGCTCTTAAAAATGCCCTTTGAGATAGATTTCCTGCAGGTGCAGTGCTACGGGACAGGGCACGCCCCGCAGGCAGAGGCGAGGATAGCAATGGAGCCTTCTCACGACATTTCAGGAAGGCACGTCATAGTTGTTGAGGACATTATAGACAGGGGCATTACGGCGCTTAAGATCTTTGAGTATCTTAAGGGAAAAGACCCGGCATCAGTTGCTCTCATGACGCTGCTTCTGCGCGAGGGATCTTCGGTTAAGCCTGATTTCGCCGGCATAAAGATACATAAGGGTTTTGTCGCGGGGTACGGCATGGACTATAAGGAGCACTACAGGGCGCTTCCCGGCATATATGTCGTGGAAGGTTTATAGCGGTTTTACGAACCATCCGAAAAAAATGCAAAGACATGGCCCTCCCAAGGCTTATACATGCCCTGCTTAGTCCGCTTGCGTATCCAGAGAACCCGGCTTCAGTTGAACTTTGCCAGACGCACATCTCGTATATCCTCTTAACGCCCCGATACGCGTACAAGATAAAAAAACCCGTGGACCTGGGCTTTCTTGATTTTACGACCCTTGAAAAAAGAAGGCACTTCTGCGCTGAAGAGGTTAGGCTAAATAAAAGGCTCGCCCCGGATGCGTATCTCGGGGTCTTGCCGATTTCAAAAAAAGGCAACAGGGCGGTGATTGGCGGCGCCGGCAGCCCCGTTGAGTATGCCGTGTGGATGAAAAGGTTCAGGCAGGAGGACATACTGGAGGACAGGCTCGTTAAAGGGCTTTTAACAGAGGACGTGATAAAGAAGGTCGCCTTGAAAATAGCGTCCTTCCATGCCAATGCAGCCACAGGAGCCGGTATATCTCAATTCGGGATGCCATGGCATATAAGAGAAAACGCAAATGAGAATTTCTTCCAGACAAAGGCATTTATCTCAAAGACAATCTCAAGGTCTGCCTTTAACGCGATAAAAGATTACACGGACGGGTTTTTAAGGGACAATGAAAGGCTCTTCCTTAAAAGGGTCAAACGCGGGTTTATAAGGGACTGCCACGGGGATTTGCACCTTGAGCACATAGTCGTGAACAAAGGCGTAGAGGTCTTTGACGCGATTGAATTTAACGAGAGATTCAGGTTCTCGGACGTGATTTCAGACATTGCGTTTCTTTCAATGGACATGGATTTTCACAACAGGCACGACCTTTCAAGGGTGCTTGACGACCGCTATGTCGCGGGGTCCGGCGATAATCAGGGCAGAAGGCTTTTTGATTTCTACAAGTGCTACAGGGCTTATGTGAGGGGCAAGGTGGACGGCATTAAATCCATGGAATTAGAGGTTAACGAAGCAGACAGGCGAGACGCCCGTATCAGCGCAATGAGGCACTTCAGGCTGTCTTTTCATTACGCGACAGGGGGCTTTTCGCCGGAGCTTGTGATTATTTCAGGCCTGGCCGGGACAGGAAAGTCAACCCTTGCGGAATCCATTTCAAGGGCAACGGGCCTTGTCCGCCTGTCCTCTGACTCCGTTAGAAAGGGGTTGTCCGGCATTAAGGGCCTAAGACACGCCTATGCGGATTATAAGGCAGGCATGTATACGGACGAATTCACCAAAAGGACATACGATGGGCTTATTAAAAAAGGCATTTCATGCCTTAAGGCCGGGCGTTCCGTGATACTTGACGCCACATTTTCAAAGGCAGGGTTTTTAAAAAAAGCAATAAACCTCGCAGGCCATGCCGGGCTTAAAAAAAACGCCGTTCACGTGATCCAATGCGTCGCGGACGACAGGGCGGCGAGAAAGAATCTTTTAAAGAGGCAAAGGGAGGATGCCGCTGGCCGCAAGACGCTTTCTGACGCGACTTGGGAGATCTACATTAGGCAGAAAAAGGATTTTGAGCCCATTAATGCCCCGCACCTTGCCCTTAACGCGTCTTCAGGGGTTACGGAAAACACGGATAAGGCGATAAAGAGAATTTTCAGTTGAGGCGATATGCCGGATATGATTTAATTAAACGGATGAACAAGTCAGTCGTCTTGCTAAGCGGCGGCATGGACAGCACCGTTACGTCCGCTATCGCGATATCCGCCGGGCCGTGCGCGTTCCTCCATGTCAGCTACGGCCAGAGAACCGAGCAGAGGGAGATTAAGGCGTTTAACGACATAGCGGACCATTACGGCGTTAAGCAGAGGCTTAACGTGGAGATAGGGCACCTGAAGTCAATAGGGGGCTCCGCGCTCACGGATAAAACCATTGAGGTGCCGCGCATTGACGTTAAAAAGACGGGGGTGCCCGTAACATACGTCCCGTTCAGGAACGCGCATCTCTTGAGCATTGCCGTTTCATGGGCCGAGGTGATAGGCGCTCATGCCGTATACATAGGCGCGGTTGAGGAGGACGGGGGAGGATATCCCGACTGCAGGGAGGCGTTTTTCAGGGCGTTTGAGGCGGCGGCGGAACTCGGCACAAGGCCTGAGACGAAGATCAGTATAATAACCCCGCTTATACACATGCGAAAATCCGAGATCGTCAAAAAAGGCGCTGAGCTTAACGCGCCTTTTCATCTGACGTGGTCATGCTACAAGTCAACCGACGCGGCCTGCGGCCAGTGCGACTCGTGCAGATTGAGGCTTAAGGGTTTTAAAGAGGCGGGCGTCATTGACCCCATAACGTACGCTATTTCTTAATCAATCAAAAAAAGAGGTGTAATATGACGTTCACGGAATTTTTAAAGCAGAAGAAAAACATAGACCCTGAGGGGAAAGACCTGAACGAGCTTATGGACGAGTATTACGACGAATACCTTATGTTGATGAGGGGCGTGAAAGACGGGTGTTCAGCGAAGTAACGGCTTTATAAAAAAACAAAAACACAGCTTATGCAAATCAAGGCTTCCATTACAGAGTTAGAGGCTCAGAGGCTCGCGCCCTATGCCGCGTTAAGCGTCAACACAAGGGGCAGGAGGCACAGGGAAGAGGAGCATCCCTTCAGGACCGCCTTCCAGAGGGACAGGGACAGGATAATCCATTCAAACGCGTTCAGGCGTCTTGAATACAAGACGCAGGTGTTCGTCTACCATGAGGGCGACCATTACAGGACAAGGCTTACGCACACTATAGAGGTCGCGCAGATATCAAGGACCATAGCGAGGGCCCTCTCGGTCAACGAAGACCTTGCAGAGGCAATCGCCCTTGCCCACGACCTGGGGCATCCGCCCTTCGGGCATTCGGGGGAGACGGTGCTGGATAAGCTCATGAAGGACCACGGGGGCTTTGAGCACAACGCGCAGAGCCTGAGGATAGTTGAGGTGCTGGAGAAAAGGTATCCGGGTTTTGACGGGCTTAACCTTACATGGGAGGTGAGGGAGGGGATCGCAAAGCACAACTCCGAGCACGACAGGCCCGGGGCCAATGACGAGTATGAGCTTGGCAAATGCGCCTGCCTTGAGGCGCAGATAGTGGACGTCGCCGATGAGATAGCCTACAACAACCATGACATTGACGACGGGCTTTCATCCGAGATGCTTAAGCCTGATTCGCTTTCAGTGGTGTCGCTGTGGCAGGAGAATTTCAGGCAGGTAAAGGACTCATTCCCCGATGCCGACTTTAAGGTAATGAAATACCAGACGATAATAAAGATAATAAACGCGCAGGCAACAGACCTCGTTGAGAGCGTGTTTGCTCAAATAAAGGCGAACGGCATAAAATCCGTTGAGGCGATAAGGGCTGAAAAAGAGCCTGTCGCGCGTTTCAGCCCGGAGATGGATAGGAAGAACAAGGAACTTAAGCGGTTTCTTAAGCAGAACCTCTACAGCCACCACAGGGTTACAAGGATGGCGGACAAGGCCGAGCGCATAATAAGCGAGCTTTTCAAGGCATACGCAAGGGAGCCCAAGCTTCTGCCGCCGAACATACACACAGTGATAGCGAGCGCGCGCAGGGACAAGCACAGGGTCATATGCGACTACATAGCGGGCATGACGGACAGGTTCGCTCTTGATGAATATAAGAAGCTATTTGACCCGTTTGAAAGGGTGTAGCAGCCTGAACGGATGTTGAGTTTTTTTGCAACCGGATAGTTTTTTTAGGCGAAAACCGCCGCTATCCGCCCATTAGCGGTTTGACGACAATTTTTTTGATTTATTGCGCTTAAATGGTATAATAAACATTAAATTTTTAGAAATCAGGGAGGTTTTTTAGTTATGGGTGACAGTTGCGGAAGTTGCGGACCGAGAGGCGGCGGTCCGTTTTCAGAAGGCAGGGAGCTTGTTGAATTCGTGATTGCCGCGCACGGCGGGGCTGTGGCGAACTCCCCGATACCGGACGGCGGGCTTAAGACAAAATGCAGGGGCTGCAGCGAGCCTTTTGTGCTGAAGACATTCGTCGGCAAGTGCCCGAAGTGCGGCGGCGTGCACGCGGTGTCGCCACCGAGATGTGATGACGAGGCGAACATACAGTACGCAGGGGCGGATTTCAGGCTTCCCTGACATTAGTCAGGGTTGTTGATTTTTACTCAATCTTTCGCTAAACGCCGAAAATACGCTTTTCCGTCTAAAACCCCCTTAGCGCGCGAAGGGGGTTTTTTTAAGCCCGGCTTAGGAAATGCCCACAAGAGACCTTTTATTTGAGATAGGCACAGAGGAAATCCCGGCAGGGTTTGTGCCGAGGGCGCTTGAATCGCTTGAAGGGTCCTTGAAAAAAGGCCTTGCGTCAAGGGGGCTTGCCTTTGAGGGCATCCGCACGCTCGGCACACCGAGGAGGCTTGCCCTTATCGTGAAGGGCCTTATTGACAGGCAACCTGACGCCACGGTTGAGGTGAGGGGCCCCCAGAAAAAGGCCGCCTATGACGATTCGGGCAATCCCACGAAGGCGCTCCTCGGATTCGCGCTCGCTCATAACGCCTCGGTGAAAGACATTAAGACGAAAAAGACCGGCGCGCAGGAGCATGTATATTTAACAAAGGAGACAAAAGGCGGGGAGACCTTAAGCATACTGCCTGAGGTGTTGAAAGATGTCCTTGCCGGAGAGGCCTTCCCAAAGTCAATGCGGTGGGGAGACCATGATTTAAGCTTTGCCCGCCCCGTGCACTGGCTACTTGCGCTCTACGGCGCAAGCGCGGTTGAGTTAAGCTGGGGGCACATTAAAAGCTCATCTTACACGTACGGCCACAGGTTTTCGGATTCAAAGGCCGGGCGCATGACCCCTGAAGGCGTAAAAGGCTATGTTGACGGCCTAAGGTCGTTGTGCGTTATAGCGGACCCTGAGGAGAGAAAGGGCATTATCAGGGCAGGGCTTCAAGCCGCCGCAAAAGAGGCGGGGGGAGAGGTCCTGCCAGATGACGGGCTTTTGAGCGAGGTTACTTTCCTTGTTGAATATCCCGTTGTGATAAGGGGCTCGTTTGACAGGGAGTTTTTGAGCCTTCCGCGCGACATTATAATAAACGCAATGCGGGAGCACCAGAGGTATTTTACGGTCGTTGACGGCTCCGGGGCGCTGTTGCCGCATTTCCTCACTGTCGCGAACACGCCGACGATTGACCATGAGATTGTAAGGAAAGGCAATGAACGGGTCTTGAGGGCAAGGCTCAATGACGCGAAGTTTTATTTTGAAAGGGATATCAAGGTAAAACTCCCTGAAAGGGTTGCCTCCTTAAAGGGCGTGGTATTTCAGGCAAGGCTCGGCACATCGTATGAAAAGGTTGAAAGGTTTGCGCTCCTTTCCCTTTTTACGGGGGAGGCGACGGGGTTTTCAAGGCCGCTTGACGAGAACGAGACGCCCGCGGATTTTTTAAAGGAGGATCTGAACCCGGCCG
>JBBTGV010000043.1:0-20631 GCA_038041305.1 Deltaproteobacteria bacterium
GCCCACACGAGGAACGGATACAAGAAGTCGTTCACGATGTGGTATATGAACCCCTCCCTGCCGTCAAGGAACCCGCCCCTTAAAACATAAAAAACGAAAAACCTTATAAACGGCCTCAGAAAAAGCGGACACCTCGCGTAAAAATAATAATTCAGCGATGTGCGGACGCGTCCCTCAATCGCCTCCCCGTCCGAAAGCGCCGGGTGCGTAGTGCCGTTTTTAACGTTATGCATCCCGAGCGCGAACTTCTGTGCCCCGCTGTTAACCCTCTTCATCCATTCCGCGAAGGACTTTCTGGGCTCGTGCACAAAATCGTTTTTGAGCCTTTTTACGCCGCCGCTTACTATGGTGTGCTCGTTTGCAATCGCCGTCTTTATCACGCGGCACCTCTTGCGCCTGACAAGCCTTAAGAGCCATATATAATCCCCGCCGTGGCGCATGAACCTGCCCATGAATATATGCCTTCTCCTCATCAAAAAGCCTGCGCAATCGTCATCCACGTTCTTAAGGGCCTCTTCAATCTCCCCCTTTATCTCCGCTGTCGGGTATTCATCGGCGTCAAGGTTAAAGACCCACTCGTTCCTTATTGACGGCAGGCCCATGGCCCACTGCCTCTGGGCCGCCATGTTTTCGTAGGCATGCGTGAATATTTCCGCGCCGTACGCCCTCGCTATCTCAACCGTCCTGTCAACGCTGAACGAGTCAACTACTATTATCTGGTCAGCCCAGCCCCTTACGCCCTCAAGCGCAAAGGCGATGTTCACCTCTTCATTGTATGCGGGTATTATTACCGTAACCGGAGCGCGCCTATGCATTTATCTTCAGCCTTTCCGTATGCATGAGATTCCCCGCGGGCCTTTTTATCATCTTTAGCCACATCTCAAACTGAAGCACTGTCCAGAGTCTGTATCCGTGGTCCGAAACGCCTTTTTGATGCTCATTGAATATCTTTTCCAGAAAATCCGCATTCAGATACGCGGCTGATTCCGCGCGGCTTGTCAGCACAATATCCTTGAACATGCCGCCGAGGGCGCCCTTAAACCAAAGCCCAAGCGGCATGCCGAACCCGTGCTTGGGCCTTTTAAGTATCTCCGCCGGGATCTGGTCCCTGAAGGCCTTTCTCAGGATGTGCTTTGTGACCCTGCCTCGGATCTTTAGCCTTGCGGGCAGCTTGGCCGCATATTCAATGAGCGCCGTGTCAAGGAACGGGGACCTTGTCTCAAGGGACGCCGCCATGCTCATCCTGTCCATCTTTGCATTCAGGTCGTACGGAAGATACGTGTGAAAATTAAAGTCAAGGAGCCTGTCAAGAAGGGGGCGGCTGTTTTTTTGCGCAAAGCCGTTAAGCGGGTCCCCGCCGGCGTAATCCTTTAAAAGCATTGAAAGCATGTCCTCGCTGAATATGCTTATCCATTCAAGGAATCTCTTGAACGCCCTGTTTCCGCCTGAGGCGTTGTTGTTTTGCCTGCCGGCAAAACGCAAAAGACGCCTTCTTAGATTGTAATATCCGTATCCCGCTGGCAGGAACCTGCCAACGACCCTTGCGACGCGGAACATGAATTCAGGCGTGTTTTGCGCAAAAAGCGCGGCCCTGAACCTGTCGTACCCCGCGAAGACCTCGTCTCCGCCGTCCCCGTTCAACGCGACCGTCACATGCCTCCTTGCGAGGC
This sequence comes from Deltaproteobacteria bacterium, assembly GCA_038041305.1. Classification (GTDB taxonomy): domain Bacteria; phylum Desulfobacterota; class GWC2-55-46; order GWC2-55-46; family GWC2-55-46; genus JBBTGV01. Next base: position 1,671 of record JBBTGV010000043.1, read on the forward strand.
TGCACACGAGGTATGTCGGTATGGCGGCGGAATCGCCGTATGGCTGGTCATGGTGCCACAGGAGCTTTTCAAGAATGGATGCCGCGTCAACATTGACCCTGAATGTCGTATGCCTTGTAGAGAACCTTCTTGAGGCAATCTCCGCGTATCTGGTTTCATCAAAGGACGCATCCTCTCCGAAGCCGATTGAAAATGTCCTTACAGGGGTTTTTAGGAGCCTTGACATTATCGCCACGATTATGGATGAATCAATCCCGCCGCTTAAAAACGCGCCGAGGGGCACCTCGCTTGCGAGCCGTTTTTCAACCGCCCCGGTCAGGAGCCGCCTTATGTCCTCGGCGGCCTCGTCCTCTGTCTTCATAAATTCCTGCCTTGAGTCAATCTTAAGGTCCCAGAATTTTTCAGGCCCCTTTAAAAACCCGTTTTCCAGAACAAGCCTTGTTGCCGGAGGAAGCTCTTGAATCCCCTCATACATCGTCTTTGGCGCCAACACGTACCCGAGCGTTAAATATTCAACAATGCCGTCCAGCAGGACCTTTTTCTCAATCCAAGGGCAAGAGATTATTGACTTTATCTCTGACGCGAATGTGAATTCCCTGCTTGAATGCGCGTAATACAGGGGTTTTTTCCCGGTCCTGTCCCTCGCAAGGAGCATCCTTTTTTTTGTTGAATCCCATATTGCGAACGCGAACATGCCGTCAATGCGCGTCACGACATCGTCGCCGTATTCCTCGTAGCCATGGATGATAACCTCCGTGTCGGAGTTGGAACGGAAGACATGCCCCCGCGCCTTTAATTCAGTCTTAAGCTCCGTATAATTGTAAATCTCGCCGTTAAACACAATCCAGCAGTCCCGCGCCTCGTTCGGCATGGGCTGGGATGCCGAAGCCGTAAGGTCAATTATCCTAAGCCTGTTGTGGCCGAGATAGGCCCTCGGGGCGCCTGAAATGCCCGCCGGGTCCACGTAGAAATTGGTCTCATCAGGCCCCCTGTGCCTAAGTAGGCTCGCCATGGACTTAAGCGCGTCCTGCCTGTTGATGTCCCGGCCTTCAGATGTCACGAAACCGCTTATCCCGCACATTTTTAGCCCTCTTAAAGCCTGAAATTACCAGTTGGAAGATGCGCCATGCCGTAAATCTTCCGTTTTAACACGGCGCTGTAGATGATTGACGCGTCGCAGCCCCTGCAGAGCTCAACGGAACTTCTTCCGAACATCTTTAACCTTGTCCTTATGTCCTTCATCGTTGCGTTGTTCCAAACCGCGTGGATGCCCTCCCTTGAGACGTCTCCAATTGTTACCCTGCCGAGGGCGTCCTGACAGCAAAGGCTTACCTCCCCCGTGGGCCTTACAACCATCTGTATAAAAGGGAGCACGCACGAGGCGTTTCGTAGACCTAAAAATTCATTGTCTTCCTTGCCCTTCTTGTTCGGCGCGCTCCCGCCCCTGTTTGTAAGCACTTCCTTCTTTCGCCTGATAAAGACCCGCGTGCGCGCCTTGTACGGTTCAACCGCTTCGCCGAGGCGGTTAATCTCGTTAATAAGGGTTTTTACTGGCAGTATCAGCTCGCCCTTCTCGCTGTAGTTGTCAATGATGAGCTCGTCAAGGCCCGCGTTAAACAGGCTGAGGTAAAGAGGCGGTGTGAGCATTATGCCGTTCGTGTACATGTAGATGTGCGCGGCCTTAAGCCTATTCCTAAAGATTGCGCATATGTCGGCGATCCGGGCGTCAAGGAGCGGCTCGTTATTGCTGAAAAGCGCGAGGAGCCCCCTGTAATTAGCGGCCCCAAGCTCTGTTGCAATCCTTTCAACAAGGCTTAAATCCATCAATTCATAAGACCTCGGGTCTTCGTTCGCGTTCACGGGGCAAAACGAGCAGTTGTTGTTGCACCTGTTTATAGTCTCAATCTCTATGGCAAGCGGAAATTGCGGCATCGCGGCCGAAAAATAAGCCGACACGAGGTCGTTAGCCGTATGGCGGGCCAGGCCTTTAAGCAGGGATGCAATTGAATCGCGCCTGCCTGAAGGCGGGACCTTGCCTCCGTTGCACATGTTAATGACCGTTATCTCTCTGGACATAAATATCCTCAGACGAAAATCAAGCAGGCCTTAACGCAAGCTGGTGGGTTGTCGCGGTGAGCGTCTGTTGCGGCCTTTAAATTACGCCGAAAAATCTTTTCACTGCAAAGAGCTTATAACGGAATAAAACCCCCTTGCGGTGTTTTCCCATGTAAACTTCTTTATCCTTTCCATTCCTTTTCTTTTAAGTTCTTCCCTTAATTGATTTTTTTCAAGCAAATCATAAATGCTTTTCGCCATCTCATCGGCACGATGGGGGTTCATGTAATGCGCGGCATCGCCGCAAATCTCCGGTATTGATGACGCATTGGACGCCGCAACCGGAACGCCGTGGGACATCGCCTCAAGCGGAGGAAAACCGAAACCTTCGTAAAACGAAGGGAACACGAAGAGCCTTGCGTTCCCGTAAAGCCACTTCAACTCCGAGTCCGGAACAGGACCAAGGAATTTAATCCTTTCGCTCAAATCACGCCTTTGGGCATATCCCATGAGAGAATCGTGCGTCCTCCTGTGAAATGCCCCCGCAAGCACGAGTTTTTCCCCGCGCCCGTAATCGCGGACTAAAATATCGTAGGCCTCAAGCAGTTTGAGTATGTTCTTATGATACGATTGCCCGCCCACATAAAGCATGAAGGGGCCTTCTATCTTTGAAGAAATATCTTTTTCCCTGCCCACGGAAAGCATCTCATTGCCAAAGCCGTTGTAAACAACGCTTATCTTTTCTTCAGGGACATTAAAAAACCTCATAACATCCTTCTTGGTGCTCTCGGAGATTACGATGACATGCATTGACCTCTTCACGGCCGCGCTCAGGACAAACCTGTAGTATCTGGAAGACAGCGGATACTCGTCCGGGAACACAAGCGGCACGAGGTCGTGTATGATTAAGATCTGCCTGAACTTGGGCATCGGCACTGCCTCAAACGGATTGATTGCGATGATGATGTCGTTTCTCTTGTATTTCCCGTTGACCAAAAACCACATCTTGAGATTATTCAATACCCCGCCTATGGCGCCCCTGAATCTATTCGCGCTGACCGTTGAGATGGAAATCCCGGCCATGTCCGAGAACAGCTGCGGGGCCGTGGTAAGGACCTCAAGGCTAAGAAGCCTTGAGAGATGCTTGGCAAGATTCACCGCGTATATGGGCTGCGAGCCGGTCGAGTCATTTCCGGTGAATTTAATCACTGTGCTCATTTTAGCCGCCGTCCCTTGCCAAAAGGCCCGCGCGCCCCAATGCCGTCTCCCGCGCCGGATTCATCGTTGTTATCCTGAAGACTAAGAATAAAGGGCTTAAATACAACAGCCATGAACTGAACGCGCCGATGAATGTCTCGTTTGAATAAATCGCCCAAAACCAGAGAAATTCGGCGTAAAATATGGCGGCCCACAGATTGCCGGCCGAGCGCGTTCTGTATCTCTCAACAGCCTTTAAAAGGCAACCAAAGGCAAAGAAAACAATCCCGACCCCCATAAGGCCGAAGTCCCAGTAAATCTCGCCTACCATTGTCGTTGCCGGCGCGCCAGTGTCCGCCACAGCCCCTCTCCAGAAGTATTCATTGACAAGATGCGCCCCTATGGGCGGCCGGGCCGGCCAGATCGCCCTCGGTATAAAACCCAGGACGATTGAACCAAAGAAAAACCGGCCATACATAAACCCGCCTGTCTCCTGAATCTTTGAAGTTATCGCCATAAGCGTCTCCGTCGCGTTGCCGTGCGCTATGATGCCGAGTATAAACGACGGGTCAAAGGTCATCACATACGATGCCGTATAACCAATTGCCTCTTTAATTGAGCCAAAGGACACCTCTCCATAGCCGCCCCTTAAGGCAAGCGGGACAGGCCCGATGAGAAAAAAGGCGAGCACGGCGATGACAATATGTTTTGCGCGGAGCCTCACGGGGCGGATTATTTGCCTGATGAAGATTAAACCCAGGAAAAATATCGCAAGGTTAAGCCTGGAAGCGGAAAAAAAATTTATAAGAAATGCCGTTAAAAACACCACAACGAACATAAACACCTTTTTCCTTTGAAGGCCGAACACAAGAAACATCGCGGTATTCGCAAGTATTGTCATGGGTATGTGGAATATCCCCTTGCCGAGGAATTCATCCATTACCCTCATGGCGGCCATCCTGTAAACATAATTGCCGACGCCTCCGAGGGACCTAAAAAACATCAAAAGCAATATTATTGACGCCCCGATCAATGAGACGATCACTGCCCTTAGCCTTTTTTGGTTTATGGATTGATTGTCAAAACCCGGCAAAAACCTTAACAAAAATTCTCCTGTTGACAATGCGTAGCCATTAATCGCGGCTGAAAACGCAAAGAAGGCAAGGCAAAGGGCGTTATTAAGCTCCGTGAATGTCCACTGAGGGAAAAGAGTCAAGAGCGCCATGTCATTCATGATAAGCAGCGCGGTCAAGAGGTAATAGCCCGCAAAAATCAGTATGAAGAAATTGAGGAGATTCAGAACCCTGCCGAATGTCAGGTAATTTATTGAAATAGCGGCAACCATGCTTAAAGACATCAAGGCTATTATAAAATACGCCGACCCAACGGAGTCCGCCGTGAAAAACCTTACAAAAACCGTTGTAAGGAAGCAGATATTTATGAGCGAGACAAGCAGTATCCTGACCATCACACGATCCTCTTTCCGTAGTCCCTTATCGTATAATCAAAAAATCTGAATGGATTGCGCGCCGCAATCCCGCCCCTTTAGCGGCGCGAGGCACCCAGGCCCTGCTTGGGTCGGGCGGGCAGATACAACCGATGCAAGACTGCCATCAAAATTCTCCGTTATTTATGGCGGAGAATTTTAATATTGACATGAATATCCGCACCCTTAAGAGATACGACAACAAGCAAAAAAGCATCAGGCTTAAAGCCCCGCTTGTTGCCAGCCCTGCAAAGGATCTTAGCCCCAGCGCGCCATACGCGCCGGCGTGTGCAATACCAATGCTCGCAATGGATATGAGCGCATACAGGGCCATTGCCTTAATCATGCCCTGATCTAAAATCCTTTTTTCAAGGAGCGCGGCGCCAGCGATAAAAAACATACCCCAATACATAAGATACGCGATGCCTATGCCCTTGTATGAAAACGCGCCCGCAAGAAGGCCGCTTGCTGCCGCGTAAAAGACTATGAAGATGGCCCCAATGACGCCGAACCTCCACGGCTCGTGCCTTGCGAAATACGCCCTGCTTACGAGGGTCGTTGGCCCCATTGCGAGAAGCCCGAACATGTAAAAAGGAAGCACTGCCGCAACGCCTTCAACCGACGCCTCGGTAAAGGCGCCCCTTTTAAAAAGAAACCCCACGATTTCAATCCTGTTTAAGACGATAAAGAACACGGCCGGTATAAAAAAGAGGAGCACCGCCTTTATTGAACCAGTTAGCCTTGAAAGGAACCGTTCATCGTCGTTCCTATTAAAGTCCTCAGAGAGATACGGCAGTATCACCATGTATATCCCGTTCAACACAAGGTTTCCGAGCGCAAGCGCGAGCCTTGTGGAATAGCCGAGGTAAGACATGCTCCCTTCCGGGAGCCTTGAGGCCCAATACGCGTCAATCGCGGGCAGAATCGTGAAAGGAAGGAGCGAAAGCCCGACGGGCATTATTGAGCTAAAGGCGTTAAGCCCTTGCCTCACGCCCCTGATTGTGATGAGGCGCGGCCTTATGTCGTTTTTGATCCCTCCCATCATGAGAAAAAGGACGCTTAAGACGCTAAAGCCTAAAAAGCCCAAGGCCATCCCCATTATGCCGAAATAATCGGAAAGGAATATTACCCCGAGCATCATCCCGGTAGTGGGCATAAGCCAGACAAGGGACGGGATCATAAAACGCTTCTTCAGCTGGTAAATCGTGCTGAGAAAGCCCGCGAAGATTGACACGCCGGCGGCGGCCCACATTATGACCGCGAGGCTTTCCGTTTGCCCCATATTGACCCCTGACATATCCGTTGACGCCCTAAGCGCTATGCCGGATGAAAGGCCTCCTGCAACGGAAACGACAACCGCGGCTGTCGCGGCCAGTACAAGCGTATTAGATATTGAGACGCTCAAAGACTCCCTGTCCTCCTTAAAGGCAGTGAGCGCAGGCACGAGGCATGAACTGAACACCGCCCCACCGATGCCCATAAACACGGACGGCATGGCATAGGCGATGAGGAAGCCGTCAAGGGCAACCGAGGTGCCGAAGTAATACGCGATAAGCATCTGGCTAAAAAACCCGAGCAACAGGCTTACGCCGTTTATAAGGGACACGGATATTGAGGCCCTTATGATGTTGGAATCTTCTGATGACATCTAAAACACCCCTTTGGCGCTTAAAAGACCCTTTATCCTCACCCTGTAGCGTTGCGGTATTAACGAGAGGACATAGGAGCGCCTTTCTTTAAGATACAACGCTAATTCTTCCGCAGGGCTCATGACCGCGCGTTTATTGGCGGGAATTGATATGCCCAAGGCGTTAATCTTCTTTAGCGCCCCTTTCCTCCACTTGCCCCTTATAACGCAGTTTACGACCGGAAAATAATTCCTCCACGTTGAAAAGAACCCGTCAAACTTGTCCGAGCGCCTTGTGCCGTTTATCTCAAACTCCCATGCGTTCTCATCGCGTAGGAGCATTGACCTCAAAAATTCGGTTTTCCAGACCGTAAGGACCGTTGACACCCTGTAGTTCATGCCCGGAGAAACCATGCCCACAAGAGCGTTAAAAGGCTTGTCCGGCTTGTTTTCAACCGGGAGATTGTCCGCATAGCAGTTCATCCTTACGCAGTTCGGCTTATGCGAGTAAATCCAGCCAAAGACCTCTTGGACGCCCTTCGTGTCAACCGGGGCGCACAAGAAAAGGTCGTCAATAAAAAAGAGGACATATTCCTCGTTAATGGCGTCAATCGCCTTTATAAGGTTGTCAGACCATGAAATGTCCCTGCCTGAAAGTATGTTTTCAACGCCGTCAAAATCCGGCCTCAGGGCATTGCTTAAAAGATAGACCTTGAACGGACAATCCGGCCAGAACCTCTTAAAGAGCGCAAAAAACGGCGCCCACAGGTCTGAATACCTGTCGCACGAGACGACAAGCACGGCGAATCCTTTTTTAATATCCAAGTACTGTTGCATGGCTTAATGAATCGTTTTCTCAAATGAAAGCTCAACGGTTTTTATCTCAAAAGGCTTAAACCTGAGCAACAGATCCTGGTCCGTATGTTTAAGTCCAAAAAGACCCTTTTCAAGAAGGTCCGTCTCAAACGCGCTTTTAATGCGCAGTCCTTCGCCAACCTTAAGAGTCGCCTCGCTGCCAACGCCTCCTGCCTCATAAAACCGCAAGACGATTGCCTCTCTGTCATGCGATTTCTTTATCACCTCAAGGACAATGTTTTTGTTGTCAATGCCCATGAAAGAATGCCTCGGCGGAAGCGCGCCATTGTGCTTACCGGCGAAAAACGCGATAAACGGATTATTCATCTCTTGCGCGGCCCTAAGGGCGTTGGAATCAAAAAAGCCGCCTTCATGCGGATAAAGCGCGTAAGAGAACTCATGCCAGCCGAGGTCCGCCTCTTTGTCCGGGTATTCGGGCCCCCGTAAAAGCGTAAGCCTCATGGTGCTGCCTTTAATGTCATAGCCGTACTTATTGTCGTTTAAAATAGAGACGCCGTATTCGGGCGAAGACAGGTCCGCAAACCTCTGCCCCGGCACTTCAAACTGCGCTGATTCGGCCGGGCTTGCATTCCCGGTTGAGCGCATTATTGTTCCGTACGGGATCTCGTAGGCCGCGAAACCGGCCTTCACATTCACTGAAAAGGCGGCCTTGAGGAGATGATGCCTTTCCGCCCAGAACACGGTATTTTCAAAAAAGATAGCCGGGCAGTCCCTGTATAAGACGATGTCGGTAAGGATAATCGTGCCTTCAAATCTCTTCGTAACCCTTATCTTGGCGAACACGTCTCCTTGCTCCAGAAGCTCTACGTTCTCAGGCATGTCTATCAGCAACGGCTTGCTTGAAATATCCTCTTTTGAAATATTCCACGCATCGTAGTCCTTTGGCTCGTCCCTGAAAAGCTGAAGCGCATTGCCGGGCCCGTTTAAGACCTTAAAGCCGTTCCTCTTATCAGTGATGTCTTTCAAAAACCCCGTGTTTTCATCAATCTCAATGCTTAAAAAACTGTTCTCAAGTAAAAGCCTTGTAGCCCTAAGCCCGGCATCGGGACGACCGCGTCCTGCCTTCGTTGATGCCCCTGCACTGATAATTCTAAACACCTTATATCCGAGCGAAGGGACCTTCTCCGCTAAAAACAGGGTTTTGTTGCCCGTTGTCTGATGCCTTACGGCATTGCCCGCATCGTCCTCAATCAAAAAGCCTTCGCCCCCCAATGCCCGCGATTCAATCTCCACAACGCCCGACCTCTCCCATGCAAGGGCATTAAACACTACAAGAGGCACACCTGCCCCTTGCGTGTCAATTGCCGAGGCAATATGCCTTTCGGATGAGTCGCTAATGCCTTTTAGCGTCATCTCTATCCCTTTATATTCAAGCCCCGCGTCCCTGTAGACCCGTGCGATGGAGGTGCCTGCGATGATGTCGTGAAACTGGTTTGCAAGCGTCCCCTTCCATGCGTTGTCTATGTCCTCGGACGGATATGCGCCACCGTAGAGATAAGAAATCGCCGAAAAAAGCTCTGCGTTCCTAAGCCCTGCCTCAAGCAGCCTGTTGGTTTTTTTAACCCAAGACTCGCTTGTGTATGCGCCCCGGTGGTTTTCAAGGTACAGCTCATTATTCCAGACAGGTTGCCTTTCTCCCGCAATCTCGACAAAAAAATCCTCAGCCCTTGCCTGTTCAAATCTAAGTGGCTTTTTAAAGGGAAGCAGCCTTTCAATGAACCCCGCCATGCTCTCAGAAGGGCCGCCGCCCCCGTCGCTGTACCCGTAAAGGACCATTGCCTTTTGCCCCTTTACAAAGGATTTCAGAAGATAAGGCAGCACCTTAAGGGCATTCGTTGAATCAAGAAAAAATGGCGGCGGTATATGCGAAACCACTGATGAGCCGTCCGGGGACCGCCAGTTGAAACTCTTATACGGGAATCTGTTCGTGTCGTTTATGGAAAGCTTTTGCGTCATAAAGTAATCAATCCCGCTTTTTTTGAAAATCTGGGGCATCTGATGCGAAAACCCGAAACTGTCCGGAAGCCATCCGACCCTTACGTCCACATTGAGCTTGTCCTTAAAATATCTTTTCCCGTAAAATATCTGCCTCACAAGCGATTCTCCGGATGGCATGTTCGTATCAGACTCAACCCACATGCCCCCGACCGGCTCCCATCTTTTCTCCTTTACCCGCTTTTTAATCTCATTAAAGATTTGCGGGTGCCTTTGCTCCATCCACTCGTAGAAAATCGCGTTTGACTGCGAATACCGGAACCCTTGATATTTATTCATAAGCCCGAGTACCGAGGAAAAAGTGGTTTTCGCCTTTTGGCTTGCCTCGTCTTTTGTCCAAAGCCACGCGACATCTATATGAGACTGAGGCACCAGAAAAACCTTAAAATTGTAATATGACCATGCAAGCCTAATAAGCACTGCCGCTAAAAACAAATAGATTGCCGGCGTTATAATCCAGCCAAGGCGCTTTTTTTTCACTTGCAATGCCTTTAATAAACCTTATGTCAATTATAAGATTTATTGCTGAACAAGCTAATATAACAACAAAAATTTATTAGCTGCAATGCCTGTGTTTTTGAAAAATACAGAAGTGTACGGCTGAAATTTTCATTTCAGCAAAAAAGGGCTTTGCTTTTGATGGGTATCTGTTGAAGGTTCCGGATGAAGTGTCTGTTGAATGCTCTATGAAAGCCAGTTCAGCTACAACATGCAATGCATATTGTAATAAATTATTACATGAATCTGAGAATTGTCAACTAAAATTTTCAACTATTCCGACATAAATGCCGCTATGCACCGCAAAATATTTTTTTTCTGCCAGAAAACAGCTGTCTTGTGGAAAATCAGACCTTCATTGCATCGTCTTTTTTTGCGGCCTCTATCAGCTCGCTTACGAACATATTCAAATCAGTTGAGTGCATCGTGCATGCCATTGATATCGGCTCGCCTCCGAATGCCGGACAGGTAAAGCATCCTGAGCCGAAGTGCCTTGTAAACACCTCTTTTGTGGAAGGCCATCTTGTCGTGACCTCCCCTGTTGTCATATCGCCAGTGATATTGTAATCTGTCATACATTCCTCCTATGGGTTATTGCGGCCTCAAATTGACGCATGCCGCATTTTCGCATACCTTGCCCGTATAAGCAAGGATTATACGGCATGGAGGTGATACATTATATAATTTTACTCATAAATAAGGGGGGTGTCAAGGGAGCGCATGTACGGAAAACAAGATTTTCCGCGGTTTATGGCTAAAATTTTAATTGGTTTCAACAGAAGGGTTTTTATATTTCTTAAGAAATTTAAGCCCGCTTAAATCATCAAAAACCGAGTAAACCGTTGGAATGACGATAAGGGTTACAAAGAGGCATAGCGCCTGGCCCCCGACAATCACTATCGCCATGGACGCCCTTGAAGATGCGCCGTCCCCTGTTCCGAGGGTTACTGGCAGAAGCCCGACTATAATCGCCAGGGTCGTCATGAGGATTGGCCTTAACCGCACCTTATTCGCCTGAAGTTGCGCCTCGTCCCTTTCCATGCCCTTGCGCCTCAGGGTATTTGTGTAGTCAACCTGAAGGATTGCGTTCTTCTTGACAACGCCTATAAGTATGAACATGCCCATAAAGCTATAGATATTAAGGCTGTTATCGGCAATTACGAGGCTTAATATGCCGAAAGGCAGGCTCAGGAATATGGATACCATTATCGTTACGGGATGGATGTAGCTTTCAAACTGCGCGGCAAGCACCATGTAGATGAACACGAGGCTCAGCCCAAAGGCGATAAGGAAGCTCCTGAACGCCTCCTGCATGAGCTTTCCCCTGCCGATATAAGTCGTTGAATACCCGGGCCTCAGATTAAGCTCTTTTATAACCGCGTCTGCCTGGGCCATGGCCTCTCCGAGGGGCTTGTTAAACAGGTTTGACACGACGGTAATCTGCCTTTCCTGCGAATACCTGTCTATCTGGCCGGGGCTTAATCCCTCGGTGAGCGTGGCAAGGTTGTTTATCTTTACGAGCCTGTTGCCCCTGCCCGGCACGGTCAGTTCCTCAATAGACCTTACATCCTTACGCGCCTCAGGCGCAAGCCTTAACCGCACATTGTACTGCTCGTCGCCCTCCCTGAACAGGGAGATCTTTTCCCCTCCGACCATTGTCCTTAGACTCCCGGCCACGGCGTCAATTCTTACGCCCAGGTCTGAGGCCTTTTTCCTGTCAATATGCACCTGCGCCTCGGGGTGCCTTAATGACTGGCCCGTGTCCGTGTCAACAAAGCCCTTGATGGATGAAAGTTTTTTTATTATCGCCGTTGAATACTCGTCAAGCCCCTTAAGCTCAGGCCCCCTTATGACAAGGTTAAACGGGGTCTGCCTGAACCCGCCGCCTGAGATGAGGTTTATGTTCTGCACGCTCGTGCGCAGCCCCTTGAATCCGCCTAAAATACCCCTTGCCTCCTGCATTATCTCGCGTTGCGTTCTTTTCCTCTCGGATATGTGCCTTAAGCCGACATAAATGGAGGCGTCGGTTACGTTTGACAGATACGGGCCCTTAACGCCGATGGTCGTGAATATGCGGACCGCCTCGGGGATTTTTTTAAGCCCTGCCTCAATCTCCCTTAAAATCTCATCGCTTTTCTCAAGGGACGAACCCTGCGGCGCCTCAACAAGCACCTCAAACTCGCTCATGTCGTCGTCCACCACGAACTCTTTTTTAACGATGCCGCCAAGCGGCAAAACTGACAACAGTAGCGCAACTGAGGCGATAACGACGATCAGTCTGTGCCTAAGGCACCAGCCTAAGATCCCTATGTACCTGTCCTGAATGAACGCATAGAAACGGGATTCTTTTTTTTCCCTGCCTTTGGCCTTAAGAAGCCGCGAGGAAAGCATCGGCGTAAGCGTAAACGCGACAAAAAGCGATATCATTATCGCAAACGTGGCGGTTATGCCGAAGCTTTTCCAAAACCTGCCGACAAGCCCTGACATGAACGCGACAGGCAGGAATATGACGACAAGCGACAACGTGGTGGCCATGACGGCAAGGGCAATCTCCCCTGTGCCTGATATCGCGGCCTGAAAAGGGGTTTTGCCTTCCTCCTCCATGTGCCTGAAGATGTTTTCAATGACGATGATTGCGTCGTCAATGACGATGCCCGTGCACACCGAGAGGGCAAGGAGCGTCATGTTGTTCAATGTAAAGCCCATGAAGCGCATCGCCGTGAATGTGCCTATGAGGGAGGCCGGTATCGCAAGGGCCGCGATGAACGCCGTCCTTAAATCCCGGATAAAAATAAGTATTATGATGCTCGCGAATATTGAGCCTAATACGAGGTGCTCCTCAACCTGATTAATGGATTTCTTGATGAATTTGGACTGGTCAATGACTATCTGGACGTCTATGTCCGGCGGCAGGGCCCCCTTTATCTCAACGAGTTTTTCCTTGGCCTTGTCAATCACCTCAACGGTATTCGTGCCTGACTGCTTTCTTACGAGAAGGGACACCGCGTTGTTCCCGTCAAGGCGCGAAAGGCTCCTTGGCTCCTCCTCGCCGTCAATGGCGTAGCCGATGTCTCTTATCCTTACGGGCGCGCCTTTCCTGTCAACGATTATCAGGTCGTTGAACTCGCCGAAGGCCTCAAGCCTGCCCATTGTCCTTAAACCCTGCTCTGAGGCCTGCCATGTAATCCTGCCGCCCGGGACCTCAACATTCTGCCTTCGTATGGCCTCCTTTACGTCCATGATGGAAAGTCCGTGCGCGCTTAACCTCTCCGGAACCACAAAGACGCCTATCTCCCTTTTTCTCCCGCCGACGATCGTTACCGCGCCAATGTCCTTTGTGCCCTCAAGCTGTCTCTTTATCTTTTTATCCGCGATCTCCGTCACCTCGCGGGCCGGTCTTTTCCCGGAGACGACGATTGATAAAACAGGGGCGCTGTCAGGGTCAAATTTTTCAATTACCGGGGATGTCGTGCCGGGCGGAAGCGCGGAGAGTATGGACGAGACCTTTTCCCTAACCTCGTTTGCCGCCGTGTCTATGTTTTTCTCAAGCAGGAAGGTCGCAAAAACCTGAGACTGGCTCTCTATGGTTGAAGACCTGAGTTCGTCAATGCCGTTTATGGTGTTGACGGCCTCCTCTATCCGCTTCGTTATCTGGTCTTCTATCTCCTCCGGGCTTGCGCCTTCAAGCCTCGTCGTTATCGTGATGGTCGGGAGATCCACCTTCGGGAAGAGGTCAACCCCAAGCCCCATAAACGACGCCAGCCCCAGGACAACGAGGCTCAGGGCCGCCATTACGGTAAATACGGGCCTTTTTATGCAGACTTCATATATTGTCATGCCGGGATTCCCTCATAGGTTTTTTTGGCCGTATTTATCGCGCCTCAATAGCCACGACCGCGCCTTCATAGAGGTTTTGGAGGTTTGAGACCGCCACGATGTCGCCTGCCTTGAGTCTTCCCTCCGCATCAATGGCCTGAACGGTCCCGTCAATCTTCAAACCCAGGGTTATTACCCTCTCGTGCGCTACATTTTCCGTTATTGCAAAAACCTTTGTAATGCCGGCGAGCGAATAAACCGCGGCCTCCGGCACAAACACGGCCTGCTTCCCGGCCTCAGTGATTATCATCGCCTTCGCGAAATGCCCGGGCCTTAAAGCCCCGGTTTCGTTTGATATGACCGCCTCTATCTCAAGGGTCCTCGTCTCAAGGTCTATTGCCGGGCTTATCCTCGTTACGGCCCCCCTGTATCCGCCCGCCCCGAGCGCGTCAATGGCCACGACTACCGGCTGGGCGTTTTTAACCTTTGAAGACATCGCCTCGGAAACAGTGCCGCGGAATTTCAGTTTCCTTGCGTCAACAATCGTAAAAAACGGGACCCTGTCCTTCACTGTCTCGCCGACAGAGACGAACCTCTTTTTGACCTCTCCTGAAATCGGCGATTTAACGACAGTGTCGCTCAGGCGCTTTGCCGCGAGGTTAAGCCTTGCCCTTGCGCTTTGAAGCCTTGCCTCGGCCTCCTTGGCCGACGCCTCCGCGACCTGAAACTGCGTTTTAATGCCGTCAAACACGCTTTGAGAGATCATGTTCTCCTTTAAAAGCCCTTCATTGCGCCTAAGGTTCATCCCCGCGTCTGAGAGCCGGGCGCCTTCCCTGTCAAGGGCGTTCATGCTTGTGGCGACATCAGCCTCGGCTGATATAAGATTCAGCCTTGCCTCTTTTTGGTCAAGGACGGCAAGGGGGGTGCCCGCGGCCACCCTGTCGCCCAAGTCCGCCGCTATCTTTTCCACAACGCCCGGCGCCTCATTGCTTACCGTAACCTCGTCCCACGGGAAGATTGTGCCCGTTGACTCAACATGACCCTCAACCTGCCTTGAAAGCGCCGTAGACGACATTACGCTTATCGGCTGAACAGTATCCTGAACGCCGGCCACAGGCGCCTTTTTCCCGTCATTTTTTCCGCACCCCGCGGCCATTACGGCAATAGAGAGCAATATCGCCTGAGCCAGCCTCATAAAAGACATTTTTTTGATTCCCTCCCGCCTTATAAAAAAATCATTTTCTTGGTAGAATCCTCACGTCAACAGTCATGCCGATCTTGAACCGCGCATCCTCTTTAAACCCGATCTTGACCTGTATGACCTTCATGTCCAAATTCTTTGAAGTGTCGTTCGGTCTGATTTTCCGCGCACCCACGTAATCCGATATCCTGATTATCTCGGCCTTATATACCTTATCCGTAAACGCATCGGACCTGACCTCAACAGGGTCTCCCTCTTGAATCCTTCCTATGTCGGTTTCGTCAACCTCGGCATTGACCCACAATTTTCCGGTGTCCGCCACGGTCATTATGGGCGTCTCCGGCACCACGGCCTCTCCCTCCTCAAGGAACCTCTCTATTACCGTGCCTGCAATCGGGGATTTAATCGTCGTCTTCTCAAAAAGGACCTTATGGTAATTTAAGCCCGCCGCTGCGCGGTCCACGCTATCGCGGTAGAGCTTCACCGTCTCTTGCCTTGGCCCCTTTTCAAGCAGGCTTAGCTCCTCCATAGCCTCCCTTACCCTCGCGGAGGCCACCGTGTGTTCGCTTTCCTTTTCGTCAAGCATTGCCTTTGACGCAACACCTTCCCTATAAAGAAGGGCGTATCTTTCAAGATTAAGCCTTTTTAGCCCCATCTCCGCCTTCGCCGATTCCAGCAGGGCGACGGCCTTTTTTATCTCCTCAAGCCGGGCCCCGGACCTCACCTCTTCAAGCCTTGCCTTTTGAACCTTCAGTTCCTGCTCCATCTCAACTACCTTTGCCTTAAGGTCGTTGCCTTCAAGGGTCAAGAGCACCTGCCCCTTTGCAACACTTTCTCCCTTGGCCGCGTGCATCTTCTCTATCCTTGAAATAAGCTCGCTTCCGACCTGAATCTCAAAGCCCGGCATTGCCTCAACCTTGCCCTCCGCGGCGACATAATCCTTTTTTATGGGCTGTTGGACCGGCGCCGGCGTCTTTGCCTGAGAAAGGACAAGATAGAACGCTATGATTACCGCAAGCGCCGCAATGCCTGTATAGAGCCTTTTTTTCACGCCTTAATCCTCCCGTCCTCAAGGAATACTACCCTGTGGGCAAGGGCCTCGGCCTTTGGGTCGTGGCTCACTATCACGACAGCCTTGCCTGTCTCCTCAGCAAGATGCTGGAGGAGTTCAAGTATTTCCCTTCCCTTTTTTGAGTCAAGGTTCGCGGTCGGCTCGTCGGCAAGTATTATCGGCGGGTCTCCGGCCAGGGCCCTTGCGAACGCGACCCTCTGCTTTTCCCCCCCGCTTAAATCCCTCGGATAAAAAGACGCCCTCTTGTCAAGCCCGACCCTCTCAAGGAGCCTCATTGACTCATGCCTTAACCCGCCCCTTTCATGACCCTTGAGCCTCAAAAGTGCCTCTACGTTCTCGGACGCGGTAAGGGAGGAAAAAAGATTAAATGTCTGAAACACAAAGCCGAAGTATTTTTTCCTTATCATCGGAAGCTCGTCCTCGCCGAAGCCGCTTACGACACGGCCGTCAACCGTCACGTCCCCGGCAGTCGGATGCAGTATGCAGCCCATGATTGAAAGAAGAGTTGTCTTGCCGGACCCGGACGGCCCCATTATAAGGAGCACCTCTCCCTTTGAGAGCGATACGGTTACGGCGTCAACCGCCTGCACCTTGACCGCGCCCTGCTCATAGACCTTGCTTACATTCCTGCACTCAAGTATGCTCTCCAACGGGCATGTCCCTCCCGCCCTAAGTCCTGAACACCATCACCGGGTCAAGGGATTTCACCTTCATTATTGAAAAATAAGCCGATAAAAAGCATGTGCCGAGCATCACCACGAAAAGCGCCGCAAAAAGGTTGGGGCTCAGGTAAAGCGTAACCCCGACCTTTTCAATTGAGCCCTTTACGGACAATATCACAAGCACCCCCACGACATACCCGATAATGGCGCTTATGCCGGCCTGACTGAATATTATCTTATACAGGTCCCAGTTCCTCGCGCCCATTGCCTTTAATGTGCCGAATTCCTTGATGTGCTCCATGGTGTTAGCGTAAATGGTCTGCCCGACGATAGCCCCGCCCACCATGACGCCAAGTAGCGCGGTAAGGAAAAACCCCATGCCCATTCCGGTCTGCACCGTCCAGTACATTATCGTCTTGTAGACAAAGCCGTCCCTCGTGTAAACGTCATTATCCTTAAGGGACTTTCTAAGCGCCCCGGCAACGGCGTCCACGTCCGCGCCCTCCCTTGCCTTTACGATGATGAAGGTGGCCTGGTCAGGCGCATAGAAGAGCTTGGCGCTGTTGTACGACATGAATATTATCGGGGCGGTCGTAAAGCTCTTTATGTCCCTTGAAAGGCCGACGAGCTTGAACTTCCTGTCCGAGAGCTCGTAGGTGTGGCCTGGCTCGAGACGCCCGAGCCTCTGCTCCGAGGTCTTGTCTATTATCATGTACCTGCCGCCCTTGACGTCCCTTGCGTCGCCTGAATGCATTGACCACGGGCCGGCCCTTCCGGTGTCGGGGTTGTAGCCTACTATCTGCACCTGCTCCTGCCCGCCGTTTGCGAGCTTAAGGAAACCCCATGAAAGAAGAACCCTTTCCGCCGCGGCCACGTCCGCGAACGACCTCGCGACATTTATCTTGTCCTCAGGCACCGGATTCGCGAAATCAAAATTCTGGATGTTCTTTGAGGTTATCCAGATATCCGCGTCGGCGTTCCTTATGATTGTCGTGGCGTTGCGCATGAAGCCGAAGTACATGCCCACCTGCGTAAGCGTAAGTATGGTTGAGAAGATTATGCCCGCGAGCGTTGTCGCAAGCCTTATCTTTTCATGAAAAAGGGTTTTTAGCGCGAGCCATAGCATTTTTCAGATATGTTAAAACCCTTAAGGCAGCCCCTCCATAAGCATACCAGAGTAGTATTTAAGCTCAATTATCGCAAGATTAAGGTCATAGCCCGCGTTCATAAAAGACCGCTGGGCCGATATCAGGCTTGAGTCGGAATCAATCACGTCAACCGTCGTTGATATTCCCTGCTTAAACTGTTCAAAGACCATCTTGTAATCCTCCTCGGCGAAGGAAAACTGTCTTTTGTAGGATTCAAGCGCCGCCCTGAATGCGTCAACATTGTTGAACGCCTGGCGCACCTCCACCTCAATGTCCCTTTGAAGCTGCACCTTCTTCAACTCCGCCTCCCTCAACTTGCTCCGGGCCTCTTGAAGCTCCGCCCTTCTAAGCCCCCCCTCAAAGATCGGATAGCTGAGCGTCAGGGTCGCCGAGGCGCTGTCCTCCTGAAAAAACGCGGTTTCGGGGTTCTGCGACCTCAGCGAGTACACGCCGTCAATCTTTAGCGTCGGCAGGAACCCTCCCCACGCGTATCTTACCCCCTCGGAGTAGATGTCAAGGTCTATCTGGGACTCCAAAAAATCCTTTCTATTGGAAAGCGCGGTCTTTATAAAGCCCTCCACCTCGGCAGGCACGGAGTACTCCTCGTCAGGCTCGTTGAGCCCCACGTCGGCGTCAACGCCTATGAGCCTTTTTAACGCGTTTTTCGCGTCCTTAACCGCGCTTGTCGCCTTTATAAGCGCCGCGGACGCGCCCGCGGCCTCTGCCTCTGCCCTTAAGACAGCGGACCTTGTGGCAACCCCGGCCCTAAACCGGGCATCCGCGACCTTTTTCCTCTCCTCGGCCCTCAGCAACGCGGCCTTTTTTATGTCCATTTCCTTTTCGGTCTTAAGCGCGCCGTAAAAGGCCCTCGCGACATTCAAGACAACCTCCTGTCGGGCCTCCTCGTACGCCTGTCTGGTCTTCAAAAGACCGAGAGACGCCTGCCGCCTTGCGGACCATTCCTTGCCCCCTGAATAAAGAGACTGGGAAATCTTCAGTTCTATCTTTGTGGAATCGTCCGGCTGGGTTACGAACGACCCGGACGACTCCGACTTGTCATATCTTGTAAATCCGCCTTCTGCCGTTATCGTGGGGAGCATGGCTGACGTGGCCTTGTCAATTGTGCTTTGTGACTGTGAAAGGGCCTCGTTCGCGATCTTCAATGATTCGTGACTTTCTATCGCCATCTTGAACGCGTCCTTTATCCCAAGCCTGAAAACCTCACCGGAAAAGGCAACCCGCGCGAAAACAGTCTGGGTTAAAACGATTGCAAGAAACATCATGAATATGCGCCTTGGAACAGGCGCCCCCCGCAACGCCGGGGATTG
>JBBTGV010000044.1:0-13243 GCA_038041305.1 Deltaproteobacteria bacterium
CTTGCGATAGGCGCAATGGCAGGGGGCCTTGCGAACCAGACCCCGGGCAAGCCCCTTACCCTCATATTAAGGACGCGCTGGTTTGAGACGCATGTCATAAGCTCGTTTGTCGCGTACGCGTTTTTTTCCATCGCCTTCTCAGGCGCCGTATTCTACCTGATCAGTTCATTCAGGGCCACGGCCCCGGACGCGGCAAGGAAGTTTCAGGCGATCGCGGGCAGGAGCGTTCTTTTCGGTTTTTTCTTTTTCTCGGTGTCCATGTTCTCAGGCGCTGTCTGGGCGTATCTCGCGTGGGGCAACTACTGGATGTGGGAGCCGAAGATAATCTGGTCGTTTATAGTGTGGTTTTATTACGCGGGCGCGATGCACGCGTATTACATAAAGGACTGGAGGGGAAAGGCCCTTGCGGTGGCGACAGTAGCGGGGTTTTTAGTCGTTGCGTTCACATACCTCGGGGTCAGCCTCCTCATGAAAAGCAGCCACAGCTTTTAGCGCCGTTTCCGCCTTACGCCTTTTTCCACCATATGATCGCCGATTTTTTGTGGAATTTCGCGAGAAGCCCGTTTTTTGCCTTGACGAGTTTTTTCCCCAGAAAATCCTTTAGCCTCTTGTCATGCTCCTCTGTGACGACCCCGAGATATTCCTTCCAGAAGCTTACGGCCTCCTCCAGATCATCAAAAGGCTGGTCAAAGTCGTAATCAATGATCTCTACATTTGCGAATATGCCCATGCCGTGGAGCGCGTTGTAGGTGGTTATGTAGTCGCCCCGCACCTCAAACGGCCTGTTAAAGAGAAGCGGATAAAGCTCCTTATAGTAGAATTTGTCTGATTTCGGGTCCGCCTTTTCTATTATAAAGACAAACTTTCTCGCAAGCCCGTTTGCGGCCGCAAGGAACGGCTGAGGGACCTTAAGCAGCTCAGGCACGTTCGCGCACAACAACGCGTCGCGGCTGGGCGGGTGAACCTCCCCCCACGCGCCGGTAATCGTTTTAATGTTCCTGAGTCCGAGTTTTTTCGCGTCTTCTTCAAGCAACCCGATCATCGCGGGGGACCTGTCAAGGGCCGTTACGGATTTGCCTGCCTTTGCAAGCGGGATTGAAAGCGCGCCGCACCCGGCTCCCACGTCAAGGAACGTCCTTGCGCCCTTCGCCTTCTCAAGCATAAAAGGCACGGCTATATTCGGCAGGGTTGAGTGCTTTAGCCCTTTCCTGTACCACTCTGCCTTGAGCCTGTTCCAGTAGCCGCGCCCCCCCGTGTTTTCATTCATGGCGATAAGCCCCCTTTTTAACGCGGAATAAGAAGCTCAAACGGAGTCTCAACGAGCCTTTCAAGCACATCATAGATGTTTTTGCCGATGCTCACCACAGGGGCCGGTTCCGTCTTAGGGTCGTTAAGGGGCCCTTCAATGCTGAAGTACATGCTTATCGCGCTTTTCTTCTCGCCTGTTATTATCCAGCCCGCGATCGGCACCCTTGAGATTATCTTGTCAATCGTTACAAAGGGGTGCATTGCAAGATATCCGTCAATCGTTGCGTTGACCGCGTCTATGTCCCCGGCGGCGCTCATCCTCAGCGAGTCGCTGTCAAGGTAAAGATTGCCGGACGATATTACGCCGTCCATCACGCTGAAATCCCCGGTTAGGTGCCTGTAAGGCAGGCCCTCCTTGAAAAGCTCGCCGATTGACACGATATTCACGATTGAAAATATCTTGGACAAAAAGAGGAACTCCCACAGCTTGCCCTCCTTTGAATAAATGCGCGCCTTGCCGTTTATGCCGCCTAAAAAGGGTCCGGCGCCTTTTTTGCCCCAGAGTTCAATGGAGCCGGACACGGGGCCTGAAAGTACTCTCCCCTTTGCCCCGAATGCGCCGAGCATTGTCTCAAAGTCAACCTCGGACAGCGCCAGCCCCAGATCAAACGCATGTTCTTTTTTTGAGTCAAGGTGTATGGCAATGGAGCCGGATACGCGGCCCTTGTCCAGTTCAAGGCTTAACGGAGAGAAATAAACCGAGCCGTCCGTTGAGTTGACGGAGGCGCTTAATTCCTTGAATTTATGCCCCCAGAGGCTGCCGTTCCTGGCAAGGACCCTGCCCTTGACGCTAAAAGGCATGATTGCCTTTTTGTCTTCCGGCGCCCGCGCGGCCCTTTTTTCCTCTGAACCGAAGAAATCAGCCGTGTCAAACAAATCCGATGAGATCTCAAAATCAAAAACCCTGCCGGAGATGTCCGGGGACCGCGCCTTGAGAGAGACGCGGCTTTTGCCTGACTCAAGGCTCTCAATCGCAAGGCTTGCGCTGTTGCCGGAGAATTTCGCGAAAAGGTTTTTAAAAACAACCGGCCTCGCTAAAAACAAAGGCTTAAGCGACCCGGTCTTAAGGCTTATCTCGCCGGAATACGACGGGGCCGACGAGGGGTCGTTTTTCCGCGCATTGAATTCAACTGAAACGGCCCCGAGCGCGGCATGGTCAGGGCTTAAAAAGGCCGAGACGCCGGAGAGGTCTTTCAGCGCGAGAGAAGGCGCTTTAACCGAGACATCGTATGTCTTAAACCCGTTTGACGCGACGCCTTCAATGGCTATTTGAGAGTCGTTGGCGTTGAATATCAGGGGCATGAGCCTTAAGCCGGACGTATTTTTTAACACGGTCGCCTTAGCTGAAAACGCCTTTCCGGCGCCCTTGCTTAAGATGTTTTTATATGTGAAGGCCGTCCTGGTAAGGTCTGCGGCTATGTCCATTGTCAGTTCGTCGGCTGTCCCGAGGATCCTTGCATCCGCGACAATCGGGCCTTTTGCGTCAAGGCCCAAGATGTCCGGGTATGCCTTGAGCACGTCGTCCCCGAAGACCGTTGCCCTGGCGGCAATGTCAAATACAGCCTTGTCCTCAAGGTAGTCTGTAATGCCGCCGCTTATGTTTATGCGCGAGCGCCCGGCAACGCCGCTAAGCCCCTTAATGGATATCTTTTTCCTGTTGAATTCAATGTCGCCTGTTGCGGCCTCAAGCCTTAGCAAGGCCGCCGGGTGTTTAATCGCCGCGTTTTTTATACTAAGGACGCCGGAATAATCAGGTCCGACCGGGCCTTTTAAAGGGCCTTTAATGTTAAGCAAAAGCACGGCGGGCCCGGAGGCCGAGATCTTTTTAAGGCCATCGCCTGCTCTGCCGGAGACATCTTTTTTAGCGGAAAAATCCTCAACGAGCCCGTGCGCCCCGCTTAGATCAAAGCGTGTCTTTATGGCGAGGTCCGAGAGGGCGGCCCCCGTAAAATCCGTTATGACGCCGTTTAAGGCATCCGCCTTTACGTTGCCGTAGCTGCCGGTTATTCCCTTAAAAAATATTGAATTCCCCTTTATTGAGGCAATGCCGGAGAAACCCGAGAATCTTTTTTTGTACGCGCTGTGGCTGAATCCGATGTTGTTGAGCGAAAGGTTCGCCGTCTTGAGGGCCCCGGCAGCGCGGCCGTTTATCAGGTCGTTTATCCTGCCTTCAGCCTCCAATAAGTCAACCGAGACCGTGCCTTCGGCGGAGGATATAGCCGCGACGTCTTTTCCGATTGGTTTTGAGGCGGCGACATGCTTAAGCAGCGCATCCGGCCTGATTGGCGTTGTTGAGATGGAAGCCTTGTAGGCCATGTCGCTGAAAGGGCCTTGTGTCAGCAGAGAACCCTTTACGGTAATGTCGTCAATTAGGAGGTTAAGGGCGCTGAGGCTAACCTTAAAGCCGTCGTCCGAGTAATTAAGCATCAGGTTGGCCGAGCCGTTTTTTGACCTCAGTGTTTGCGCCTTGCCCGCGTAGCCGAGGCTCAAATCCCTGTAGTTAATGGCCGCGTCATGGATTGTAAAGCCGTTTTTGTCCGATCCGTAGGAGGATACGGCGCTTAATCGTCCGCCTTGAATTTTAATGCCGGTATTTTTCAGGTACGGGGCAATGGCCCCAATGTCAATGTCTTTTATGACGGCCTGGCCTGATATGTCCCTCAACGAACCGCGGATCTCGCCTGAGGAGTATATCTCGCCTTTGCGCTTAATCCTTGCGCCAAGGCTGAAAAAAGTGTTTTTGCCCGGCCCCTTTTTGACCTCCGCGCTTACATCGACCTCAACCGGAGCCGCCCCCGTCATTTTGTCTGAAAGAAAGACCCTTGCGCCCGACAGCCTTAATCCCATCAGTTCGGGCCTTATGACCGTGAGCCTTAGAAATTCAACGATGTTTATCCTGCCGTCAATGTCCCTGTTTATGAAAAAAGCGGCGTTATCCACCCGGAGGTCGCGTATAACGAGCCTGTTTGCGAGGAGCGGCAGGAACGCCACCTTCGCGCGCGCGTCGCTGACCTCAAGCATCGGGTGCCCTGCGTAGGACACCTTAAGCCCTTTCAGCTCAAGGTAAGGGGTCGGCAGGGCCTTTAAGGCAATGCCGGAGAGTTTGACGTCAATGCCGGTCTTTGTCTTTATGGCGGATTCAATGCCCTGATGATACGGGCTTAAGTTGATGCGTGTGGAGGCCAGAAATGCTGACAGCATGACGAGCGCGGCAACTATGATAAGGATTGAGAGCGCGAGGGCGCCGGGGATTTTTGTTTTTTTACCCATTTAGCGAGCATGGCGAGCGAACGGCGTTAGATGAAGATGCGTCCTTAATCTTTGATGAGGTTAAAATCCCTTTAGGTCACTTGTTGAGGGCAACATCCTTTTTTGAGAAGAATATGTTGCCGATAAAGGACTCAGCGTGCCCCTTCGTGTCGTCGGTGTCTATCATTACCGAGACGCGGCCCGCCTTCGGGGGGTCTTCGCTGAAAAGCCTCCTGTAGTCGGCATATACGTCCTTTGTTTCCTGATGCCACCTTCCAATCTCGCTCGGCCCGCTTTTCACGACAACGTATCTTGTGTTGCGGGATTTGCGGCTTGAAAGGTATGCCCCGCTCGGCGCGCTTGTGTCCCAGATATATCCGATAACCCTGCTGTTTACCGCGGCAGGCCACCTCGGGAATATGACATAGAGCTGAAGGGCCTGGTCATCCGTTGCGCCCCTTCGCGCATCAGCCCCGTGCGGCAGCCTTTCAACCTTCCACTTCCAGTTCAAGGCGGGGTATTCCTTTATGTCAAAGCTCATATCCTTATAGAGGGCGGTGGAGGTGGAGCTGCTTTTAAGATGCAGCGTGCTGCCTATCTCTGTTTCTATTACCTCAAATTCAGCCCTGCCCTTCCATTCGGTGATGCCCCAGCCTTCAGGGGCGTTTGACGCGGACGCCTTTTTTATCGGCACGTGCAGGGTCGCCTCGTTGTTGAACGCGCCGGCATCGGCTATCGCCATGTTGAGAAGAAGCATTGCCGCGATGATGTTTAGTATATATGCCATTTTGTCGTTTTTCTGTGATGCGGCGGTTTCCAAAAAACAATTTAAGCGTTAGAATTATATATTATAAGGATTTCATGCGCAACTTTTTTGAACTGCGCCGCATCCTGTCAATCAGATGCCGGGTATAAGGGCCTTAAGCCACCCCTGCCTCGGGGATATCGCGCCGTGCGGGCAGCCCTCCTGACAGCAGTAGCACCTGATGCATTTGTCGTAATCAATATGAATCCTGTCGGTCTTTTTCATCACGTCCGGGGGGCATACCTCCACGCATACGCTGCAGAGGGTGCATATCTTCTTGTCAATGTGCGGCCTTGACGTCAGGGCCTTCCGGAGCGCCTTGTCAAGCGAATACGGGAGATAGGCCGCGAAGTTCACGTGCATTGAGGGAGGGAATTTAAAGTCCCTGACGCGGAGCTTTTTTAATTCAAGGCCCACGACCGCTATGTTCGCAACCGAGGCCTCCCTTATGCCCCTCATGCCCGCGGCCTTCTGAAGCGGCAGGGCCTCGGTTGTCGCGCCGAGGATGTCGGCGCTTATCGCGTCAAGGGCGATTGCGTCGGTTGACGCAAGCAGGAGCCCCAGACGCCTCGGCGCGCCGTTGGCGGGCCCGTTGCCTTCCATCCCGACAATGCCGTCAAGTATCGTCAGCCTCGGCTTAAGAAGTAGATAGAGGTCTAAAAGCATTCCCGCAAAGTAAAGCGTGTCAGTGCCCGCGGCAAGGTGCCACTGGGGTTTTCTCTTTCCGGGCACGCACCCGAACATGTTTTTTACCCCGAGGGTAAGATACATCTGCGCGTGGGTCTTAAGCTTCGGCAGGTTGATTATGCCGTCAACTTTAAGCGCCTCAGCCGCAACCTCAAGCCGCTTGAATGTGTGGCCTGAGGGGTTTTCAACCGCCTTTGCGTCCTTTAGCTCAAGATAAGGCGTGTTGGTCTCGTCGCAGACCTTCAATATCCCGCACTTCTCCGCGATCTTCCTTGAGTTTCCTATGCCGGGGCTGTCACCAACGCAAGGCTCGGCGCCGGATTCTTTTACAAGTTCTATCACGGCCTTTACCACAGACGGGTGCGTCGTGACAGCCTCCTCGGGCCTCCTGCCCGCGAGGAGGTTAGGCTTTATAAGTATCTTTTCCCCTTTTTTAACGAGGCCATGCATGCCGCCTATGTCCTCAAGGGTTTTTTTTACGGCCGCATATACGCCCGCGCCGTCGTAGTCAGGGCATTTCCTTATTGAAACCTTTGTCCTCACGCCGATACCCCCTCGTCATAAATATAATACATTATGACGCAGGCGCAGTAAAGGGCATACCTCCATTACCGGATTGCCCGCGAGGCGTTTC
Source organism: Deltaproteobacteria bacterium (assembly GCA_038041305.1). Lineage (GTDB taxonomy): Bacteria > Desulfobacterota > GWC2-55-46 > GWC2-55-46 > GWC2-55-46 > JBBTGV01. The sequence goes on from JBBTGV010000044.1 coordinate 6,684, forward strand.
CCGGACGCAAGTGATTTTATAATGGGTTTTGCTGAAAGGTTTGAGGAGGCGTTTTATGCGGGCGCTGGAAGCGCTGTCTGGATATGCGCCCCGACGGTCTGCCATTCGTAAACCGACACCCTGTCCCTGCCTTCTGTCTTTGACCTGTACATGGCATGGTCCGCCGCATTGAGTATGTCCTCAATGCCCGCGGCTTCGTTCTGGGGGCGCATTGCAATGCCGATGCTTACGGTTAAGCGCAGCCCGGGGCAATTAGGGGCCGAGAAGTCGTGCTGCTTGAAAAGCCTTCTGAATCTCTCGGCGGCCAGGAGCGCGCTTGCCGGGTCCGTATTGACGAGGCACATCACGAATTCCTCGCCGCCGAATCTGGCAAGGAGTTCTCCCTCCCTCTTGCATGAATTAAGCAGCAGGCCCGCTTTTCTTAAGACCGCGTCCCCGGTTGAATGGCCGTAGGTGTCGTTTATGCGCTTGAAGAAGTCAATGTCTATGGTCAGGAACGCGGCCCTCCAGTTGTGCCGTTCCGCAAGGGTCATCTGCTCCTTGACGGTCTTGTAGAAGTATCTCCTGTTGTAAAGGCCGGTAAGCTCGTCCGTTATTGAAAGCCTTTCAAGGAGCGCGTTTTTCTCCTTAAGCTCCTCCATCAGCATGCGCGTGCGCATAAGCGTGGTGACCCTTGCGCCAAGCTCCTCCTTGGAGAACGGCCTTACGACAAAATCGCTTGCCCCAAGCCCCGGGCACGCAAGGTCGCCTTTAAGGCTCTCCCTTTCGGATACGAGCATTATGGGAACATCCCTTCCGTCCGATAGATTTCTTATGGTTGATATGAAGCTGAAGCTTGAGATGTCTTCAATGCCGGCGTCAATAACTATGAATCCGGGCCTCTTTTCAACGAACGCCCTTATCGCGTTAAGGCCGTCGTCGGCCTCAATGAACCCGGAGAATACATCCTTAAGGCAGTCCTTAATCTCTGTCCTTGCGTCCCCGGAGCCTGATACGACAAGCGCGGTGCTGTATGTGGTGCGAAATCCTTCCATGATTAAAATATCGGCGGTTTGGGGATTTTCTTTAGCCGGGCGTTCAACGGCGGGGCAAAGGACGCGCTTAACGGACGAGGCGCCTTAGTCCTTTGTCTTAAGCCTTTTTCTTGCAAGCCCCGCCTCCGGGCTTTTGGGGTATTTTTCAACGATCTCCTTAAAGAGAAGCGCGGCCTCTTTTTTCGCGCCGAGCCTTTCAAAGGAGTAGGCCTCTTTTAAAAGCGACGCCGGGGCCTTGTCAGAGGCAGGGTATTTTTTTATCGCCCTGTCAAATTCAATTATCGCCCTTTCATAGTCGCCCTTCGCGTAGTATGTCTCGCCGAGCCAGTAATGGGCGTTTGCCGAAAGCCTGTGCTCCGGGTATGCGGACAGGAACGCCCCGAAGGTGTCAATCGCGGAAGAGAAGTCCTTGTCAAGCACCTCCCTGTGCCCCTTGTTGTAAAGCCCCTCAGCCGCGTCTTCCGCGCCTTTGCCCCCAACGGCCTGTCTCTGCCCCTCTATCTCCGCGACCCTTTTGTCCAGCGCGTCAATCGCCGCCTGAATGTCAGGGAGGTGTTTTTCCGCGTCCCTTGTCCTTGCCTCAATGCCGGAGAGCCTTTCGGCCTCTTTGTCAATTGAGGCCTTTATTGACCGGAGCGTTTCGTTGAGCTGTTTTTTCTCGTGCTCGGAGTCCTCAATCGTGCCCTGCACGAACGAGAACTCCTGCCTGAGTTTTTCCATGGAGTAGTTCGTCTCCGCGAGCCTTGTCGCAAGCCCTTCCATATGGCCCTTAAGGCTATCGCCCTTTTCAATCTCAGAGAGCCTCTTCTTCAGGGATTCGTTTTCCTTGAGAAGCGTATCCACGTTTGACACGAGGGCCTCCTGCTCCCTTGTCATTATGGGCATGCCCGGGCCGCATCCGTATAATGGAATAATCAGAAGGCAGACCGCGAGGGCAAGGTTTTTTCTTGTGCTGCTCCTTGGATGCGTCAGAGGCGTGGTGGCTGTCATAGCCGCTTGTCAGTTCAGGAGCATGAACTCGGCCCTTCTGTTTCTTGACCACGCGTCCTCATTGTGCGAAAGGTCGGCGGGCTTCTCCTCGCCAAAGGTTATCGTTGCGATCCTTTCGTCGTGCACGCCGAAGTCCTCAAGGAACCTCTTTACGCTCCTTGCCCTCCTGTCGCCGAGCGCAAGGTTGTATTCAGTCTCGCCCCTTTCATCCGCGTGTCCTTCAACGACTATCCTTATGCCTGCGTTTGATTTGAGCCATTTGGCGTTTGTAGCCAGGCGCTCGAAATCCTCATCCTTTATGGTGTATTGGTCGTAGTCAAAATATACGGCGTAAAGCGAGCCCGAATCAGCCGCCTTTTTCGCAAGACCACCTCCCTGCGTCAAGGGGCCGGGTTCGGCATTTGTTTTTGAGGAGACGCCGGAGGTGTTCCTTGAGGCGTCCTCGGCAACGATATTGTCATCGGGCACCATCTCCCCGTCATGCTGAACGCCCCCGGCGTCCTGATCCACGCCAGCCTCTTTGCCTATGAGAGTCAGGTCCCCGCCCTTAAAGGCCTTGTTCGCTGTTGAGCAGCCGGCTGCCGCGACGGTTAGCGCGAATGAGACGAAAAGGAATTTGAAAGCAATGTTTTTCATTTTGTCCTCCATGCGTCGTTTTCAAGAATAATCAATATTTTATATTATAAAATCCCTTAAGACAACCTATTTAAGAAACGGCGACCACGCGGGCATGGTCTCGTTGCCGACAACCGAGGCAATCCGCGTCAGCCCCGTTCCGTCAAGGCGCATTACATACAGGGCCGTGACCTTGTCCCTCGTTGAGCTGAAGACAATGAACCTGCCGTCAGGAGACCATGAGGGGTTTTTGTTGTTGCCTTCAAAGGTTATCTGCGTCTCGTTAGTGCCGTCCGGCCTGATCGTCCAGATGTTGAACCTTCCGGAGCCGTCGGACCGGGAGAACGCGATAAGGCCTCCGTCAGGCGACCACGCGGGGCTTGAGTTGTATTTGCCGTTATAGGTAAGCCTCTTTGCCTCTTTTGTCTCAACGTCAAGCACGTATATGTGGGGGTTGCCGGCCGCGTCCGATGTGTAAGAGATCCTTGCCCCGTCAGGGGACCATGTCGGGGAGACGTCAATGCCGTGGTTGTCGGTAAGCCTCGTAAGCGCCCTTGATGCGAGTTCCAGCGCATAGAGCTCAGGGGATTTTTCAGCGCTTAGGGTAAGCGCTACGCGAGTTCCGTCAGGGGAAAACCTTCCTGCGATGTTTAGGCCCTGTTTGTCGGAGATTACGGCGTCCCTGCCTGTCGTGAGGTCAAACATGTAAAGCGCCGGGACGCCTGATTTGTAGGATATGTAGAGCATCTTTTTTCCGTCAGGAGACCACTGCGGGCTTAGGTTTATGGCCTTGTTCCTTGTTATCTGCCTTGCGCCCCTGCCGTCATAGTCGGACACGTATATCTCCTTGTTCCCGCCCCTGTCGGACACGAAGAGAAGCCTCGTTGAGAATATGCCTTTTTTGCCTGTAAGCTCTTCGTAGAGCTGGTCTGAGAAATAGTGTATAAGCCTTCTCGGAAAGGCGGCGGAGCCGTAATATCTCTTTTCCATAACCGCCTGCTCGTTTACGCAGTCAAGCATCGTTATCTCTGATACGAGGGTCTTGTCGTCAATTGAATATGTCCCCTTTATGATGAGGTCCGCCCCCGCCTGCCTGCAGCCCAAAAGCTCGATCGCCTGAAGCTCCACGTCGGGGATCTGTGCGGCCCTTGAATCCTCAACTATTGCGAAGAGGTTTGAAAACTTGAGGTCAGAGACAACAGAGTTCATTAGTTCGGATTTTATGTTTTCTATAACCTGCCCCTGCCGGGGGTCTGTCGGGGTTTTACCCGTATATTTAAACCCCCTTACTATGACGGGGAGTTTTTTTACCGCTGGCGCGGAAAGGTCAATGTAGACCTTTGCCTCGGATTCCCGGCTGGAAATAATGAAGATAAGGGCAAAAAATAAAAGGATGAGGTTTTTTCTCGTTAAGGCCATGTCTGTCACCTCGCGCAGCCGGGGCAGAATCTCAGCCCGGTTTCAAGAAAATTATCGGGGAAGCCATCGGGCAGGGCAGGAAAAGGGGAGGTCTTTTTGACTGCATTGAGCAGGGATTCGTCAAAGAGGGTATTGCCCGATGTCTTCTCAACCCATGCGTCAAGGAGCTGGCCGTCCCTCTTGATCCTGATGGAGACTATCACGGACAGGGCCCGCGCATCCCTGCCTTCCGGGAACGCCCAGTTTGACTGGACCCTTTCGTTTATCGCGCTGTAGTAAGCCGGGTAATTTGACTCAATGGACGCCCTGCTTAAGCCGGCATTGCCCCTTGCGCTGGTTTGAGGGCCGGTTGAGCCAGACGCGTTGACCCCGCCTGCCCTGTTGTTGGTCCTTGAGAGGATGTCTTTTTTTATGGACTCAATCCTTTTGTCAAGGCCGTCTCTGGTTGAGACCGCGTCCGCCCGTTTGCCGGCGTCTTTTCCCCCGATCTTTCGTTCAATCCTTTTTATGGCGTTTTCAACAGTAGCGGTGTCTTTTTTTAAAGCCGCTTTCTCCGCATTTTTTTCAGTCCTTGTCTTTTTTATCGCCTTGGATGCGGTTTTTGCCGCGAAAGAGGCCTTGGTTTTTTCCGGCGCGCCGTCAATGTCGTTTGATTTGACGGCAGGCGAACCCGGCCCTGCCGAGGCCGGGCCAACGAGGTTTACGGTGTATGCCGGGGAAATGTAGATGTCTCTCGCCCCTCGCCTGAACATTACGGCTCCGATAGAGATTATAATCACATGGATAAGGAGCGAGACGCCCACTGCCTTTAGAAAAAACCGGTCGTCCCTGTTCTTTAGCCTTATCGCCCCCTGCATGTCCTCACCTTGAATGGGGTGCCCGCCCCTTACAGGGCGGGCAAATATAAATGACATATCGCTGCCATCAGAATTCTCCGTCATTTATAGCGGAGAATTTTAGTTGGCAGGCTCAGTGACCATGCCGAGCTTTTCAATGCCCGAGAGCCTTATCTCGGACATTGCCTCCATGACATGGCCGTAAGGCACGGTCTCGTCCGCCTTCAGAAGAACCGACATGTTGGGCCTTGACCGCCTCATGCTGTCAAGAGAGGCCTTGAGTTCATGGACGCTCAATTCCCTTGAATCAATGTAAAGCCTTTTAAACCTGTCTATGGTTATCACCACGGGCTCGTCAACCGTTGATATGGCCTTTGCCCGCGCCGAGGGCAGGTTTACGTCAATGCCTTCCTGCATCATCGGGGCCGTTACCATGAATATTATGAGGAGCACAAGCATAACGTCAACAAACGGGGTTACGTTTATCTGCGAAAGATGCCTTCTTTTTACGCCTCCGCCTGATTCCATTTGCGTTAAATGTTCCCGTTGGCGCTTATTTTTTTGACACCTGCTTCTCTATGATGTTGAGAAGGTCTGAAGAAAAATTCACCATGTCGGTTGCAACCCTGTCGGTCTTTGATATGATATGGTTGTAGGCAACCGATGCCGGGATAGCGGCAATAAGGCCCATCGCGGTCGCTATAAGGGCCTCGGATATGCCGGGCGCGACGGTTGCGAGGTTTGCCGCGCCCTTCGCGCCTATCTCGCGGAAAGAGGCCATGATGCCCCACACGGTGCCGAAAAGGCCGATAAAAGGGGCCGTGTTGCCGGTTGTCGCGAGAAAACTCACGAGATGCTCAAGCCTCGCAAGCTCAACCGCGGCCGTTTTTTTCAACATCCTCTCAAGCCGTAGGAGGTCTTCCCTGCCGAACTCCCCGGCCTTTTCAGGGCTGAATTCATTGTATATTGACGTGAAAAGCGCGCATAACGGGGTGTGCTTTAACCCCCGCGACTCGGCGTATATCTGCGCGAACTGTTTATTGCCCCAGAACGACTCGTAAAACCTCGCGCTCTCCTTGTCAATCTTCCTTAAGAGGAGCAGCTTGTAGGCGATTATCGCCCATGATACGATTGAGAACATGATTAGCACCAGCAGGACGAACTTAACCATCAGCCCCGCGCCGAGCACTATTCCCCAAAGCCCTGTTTCAACCCCTGTCCCGCTCATATAAGAGGGCCTGTCTCAAAACACATGTTTTTTGCGTTGTTGGATGATAAAATCATTGTTAGCGTAAGATTATGCCTTTATCCTATATAATTAACATTTTTGGGCTATGCGAGTCAATCGGCCTTTTATGATAAAATAAATAAAATAATGCGTTGCAAATGATTTTCATTTTAAATAAAATGTCGCGCAATAATAATGATGCTCAATGGGGCCTGGATGCAAGTGAGGCTACAAAGCCGTAAAAACCAGCCGCTATTCATGGTTTGGGGGTTTAATTGAAGATACTCCTTTTAGCATTAGCAGGGGCAGTAGGAACCCTTGCGCGGTATTTTCTCTCCGGCCTCGTCCAGGGTGCGGCAGGAGGCGCATATAAGGCGGGATTCCCGTGGGGCACCTATGTCGTCAACATGGCCGGGTGTTTCCTCTTCGGCCTTGTCT
>JBBTGV010000045.1:0-5035 GCA_038041305.1 Deltaproteobacteria bacterium
GAAACGATGTTTACCGCCTTTCCCACTATATCCTTCGGGGTCTTCCCGGCCCTCACGACGACTATAAGGCCGTCCACATACCTTGATATTACGTTCATGTCAAAAAGCGGCAGTATCGGCGGACAATCAAATATCGCATAGTCAAACTCGGACTTAAGGCTCCCTATGACCGCCTTGAGCGGGGTCGGGTCAAGTATCTCCGAGGTCTTCCCATCCGTATTGCCGGAAGGTATCACATAGAGCCTCGTGTCCTCGATCCTTAGTATCGCGCTTGACAGGTCCTTGTCTCCCTTGAGCACGTCCGACAGCCCGCACGAGGGTTGCGTGTCAAGATACGCGGAAACCGTTGAAGGCTTTCTCAGATCGCTTTCAACGAATATCGTCCTCTTCTTAAACTCCTTCGCCATCATGTAGGCGAGGTTAATGGACGTGGCTGATTTTCCCTCTCCCTTCACGGCGCTTGTTATGGCAATGGACTTCAGCCTGCCCTTGGAGCCTGCGTGCTCAATGTTCGCGTAAAGTATCCTGTACTGCTCCGCGATCATCGCGAACTCATCGTCCATGACGACGAGATCGCGTTTAAGCCTTACGGTCGGATACATGCGCTCAATCTCTTTTTTAAGCTCGCCGTCGTATGTCTTTTTGCCAAGCGGGTCGTTTAACATCTCATATGCCTCCGTTATCTCCTTAAGCCTTTCATCGTTGTCCCCTGTCGGGGGAAAAGCGCCTTTGTTTTCGCGGCCGATTTCATCCTTCGCCCTTTTGTATCCGGCCTCTATCTCATGGCTGGAGGCCGCCATATCCACGCGAAGGACTTCGTAGTAATTTTTTATTTTTTTTTGCTCGTATAGAATTTTCAAGCGCCGTCATCCTTTAACCAGCTTAAGCCTCTTCTCGGCCCTGCGGCCCGAGTAAGGCATAAACTCCGGGATTACCGCAAGCACCGGATACTCAAAGGCATCCGTAAGCTCATCCGCCTTTCTGAAGGCCGGATTAAGGAACTCAAGCAGATACGCCAGCATTGCCCCGATGGCGCCCCCTACGGCGAGGCCCGCGAAAACAATCCTCGCCTTGTCGGGCTTATAAGGCTTCTCCGGCAGATTCGCGGGGTCAAGGATCCTGAACCTCTCGCCCTTCTGCCTTTTCTCCATGTTCTCGGCGAGCCTTGCGCTTAATTTTTTCTCAAGGAGCGCCTGATAGTTCTTAAGCGATATGTCGTAGTCTCTCCTTATATTGGTAAGCCTCTGCTCGTTTGCGGGCGTCTGCTCAACCCTTTTCTCAAGGGCCGTTATCTGGCCCCTAATCTCCGATTCCCTCTGCTTAAGCGATGCAAGCTGTGCCCTTAGCTTGGTAAGCTCGCCGGATATGTCAACGCCCATGGAGCTGGCGTCCGCGGCATTGCCTTTTTCGCCTTTGTTCAACTGCTCGCTCCGCGCTGAAAACTGATCCTCTATCTCGGCAATCCTCTTCCTTGTAATAGCCACATCCGGATAAGTGTCCTTATATACTGAAAGAAGCGCGGAAAGCTCCGCCTTAAGCCTCTCTAGCTCAACCACAAGCGGATTCACGGAAATGGTGCTTTTCCCGACGGCCGCCAATCCAAGCTGGTCTTCAAAAAAGTTCTTTCTCTCCTCAATGGTCTTTATCGCGGTATTTATTGACTGAAGCTCAATCTGCAGCCTGTCAAGGGTCCTTAGGTTCGTGTCAAGCTGCTCCGGCAGGCCTCCCATGTAGTATTCCCTGAATTTCCTGAGCGACCTCTCCTGCGTCTCAAGCTCCAGCCTTGCCCTCTCAAGCTCGTTTGAAAGGAACTCCGAGGTCCCCTCGGCATATTCCTCTCTGGCCTTTAAGTTCTCGTCAATAAAAAACGAGGCGAGCGTGTTAGTGACCTGCATTGCCGTCTTTGGGTTTTTTCCGATGAAATTAACGCTGAACGCGTCCCCGCCCCTTTTGCTCTCGCCTATCACCTTTATGTCAATGTCGTTCCTCAGCCGGTCAATGAGATCCTCCTTTGCCTGTTTGCCTGAAAATGCCGCGGTAACGGGTATGAGGACCTTTTTAATCGGGTTCCTCGTTTTGGAAGAATCTTCATCCTTATAAAGGCCGAACTCGCTTATTATCTGCTCAAGCTTTGTCCTGCTCAATATCTGTTGCTTTATGGTGTTAAGCTTATCCGAAAAAGGGGTCCTATCCGTGGGCATGACATACGCCTCGGGCACCTGCTGCTGTTCAACGAGTATAAGCGTCGTGGACCGATAAAGCGGCTGGAGCGTAAGGCTTAATATAATCCCTACCACAAGGCCGCCTGCAATCGGCAGGACAAGCACCCATTTGCGCCGGCATATGATGTCCATCAAATCAAGCAGATTTTTGTTCTCTTTTTTCATTGGCTAATTCAACCTCCATTCAAACGGGTGAAGAATAACGGTCATGTACGCCTGTTCCCTGTTCAGCTTTGCCCCGTCCTCCACATCTTCAAACTGATGGAACCTTGAGTAGCCCGCGCCGACGGACATCCATGAGATAGGCTGATACAAGAGCCTTAAATCGCCTCCGTAAGACACGGTGTCAATCGCGCCCGCCCTGATGGGCGAATATCTGGAGGCGGAACCGGCAACGCTTACGCTGAACGAAGAAAACATCTGGTACATAAGCGACAATGAAAACGCGTCTTTGTCGTTCAAACCCTCTTCAAGTCCCGCCGAGTGCGTCAGCTCCCTTGAGTATTTGGCGGTAACTGAGGCCGCCCGGAAGGTCTTGCTCGCGAGCATTGACCCTACCCAGTCAAACGCGTTGTCATCGTCAACGAAGTACGCTGTGCCAAGCGTAGCCGACACCGCGATATCCGGCATAACCGTGTAGTTCATGCCGCCCTCCAAGGTATGCGATATCGTATTGGTGGATGCGTTCGGGCCGTCAAACATGAAGTACGCAAGGGCGTATCCGATCTCCGCGCTTAAGTCCCTGCTCAGGCCGTATTGTCCGGTTATCTTGGCCTCGGTAGTGGCCGTGTCAACGAGCGTCTGATTTTCAAACTCATAGATGTCCCCGGTAAATTCGGCGTTTACGGATGTGCTTGCGTCCATGATGCGCTTGTACGCGGCATTAAGCGAGCTTGAGTAAAGCTTGGTCCTCTGGGTCTGGATGCCTGTTTCCGCGGCGGAAAGAGAATCCTCGGAATACGTTATCCCCCAGTTGCCGGTTACGGTTTCATCCCGGTTCAGCTCGGAGGCAAGGCTTAAGTTCAGGCTTTGGCCGACGTAGTTAAGCTCCTCGGCCCTTTGATAGGAGTATGATTCAGCCTTGTATGCGCCCATTATGTTCAGATTCCTCATGCTGTTTAAAAGCCCCAATTCCGGCGAGATAACCGTTACGAAGCCTGCCGTCGCCTGGGCATCGGATTCGTACTCCGGATTGTTGTCGTATCTCTCGTCAATCCTGACCGACGGCTTGAAATACATGGCCGCCGCAACCGGGCCTGCGCCTATAAAAACCAACAATAGAACTATAGCAGAAAATAAAATCCTTTTTGTATTCCTATGGCACAAATAACGTGTCACCCGGCTTAAGTATCAGATTTTTGTCCAGCTTCGCGTCCAGCGACACAAGGTCGTTAAAGCTGATGTTTATCCTGTCGTCTATCCCGTCGCTCCTGCGCCTAACGAGAACCATCTTGTTTTTGGACGCATACTGCGTGAATCCGCCGGAAAGCGCGATGGCCTGCAGCACGGAGGTCTTGGTCTTAAGCTGATACATGCCCGGGGTCCTCACCTCGCCGATGATGTAGACCTTGTAGCTCATGACGTCCTGCACTATCACCGTGGCTATCGCCGTATCCTGATAAGCCTTGAGCCTCTCGACGATTGCGTCCTTAAGCTCCCTCGGACTTATTCCGGCGGCCTGTATGTCCCCTACGAGCGGAAGGGAGATCCTGCCGTCCATCCTTACCGCCACCACCTTGGACAGCTCCGGATTTTTCCATACCGAGATCTCAAGGATGTCTTCAGGGCCTATGACGTATTCCGGCACATCGGCGAGAGAGGCCTTTTTATCCTGAATTTCCCTCAACTCCTTGTCCGGCTTCCTATCCTTATCGGCCCTTAACTCCTGCTTGTCCTTTTCAGCCCTGCCGTCCTTGCCGGGCTTGTCTTCGGGCGTGTTCTCCTGCTGTTGCGCGCCCTTTTTCACGGCAACAGAAGGCTCGGCGCCGACAGCGCCCCCGTTCAACGCGTTAAATGCCAACAGCGCGGCGCAGCCCATAAGCACGACCCTTGTTGTCCGAAAGACATGATTTTTTGTATTGCCCTTAATGCCCAATGCCGTTCCCTTAAAAAAACTTTAGTCCGCTTTGCGCCTTTGCCTTTGCGGTCTTCTTGGTCCAGACAGCCTTTCCGGTCCTGTGTATATTGAGATCGTCTATTTCAACGTCAAGGACCGCGTTCATCTTAATGGTCTTTCCGTTGCACTCAAGCCTGATGCCGAACGCGGAGTAGTCCTTAAGCCTTGCCTTAATCTTTGCCCCGTCCTTTAAGGTTATGACGAAATCAACCTCTTTTTTTATGCGCAGCCTGTCTCTCCTGTCAGAGAGGGAAAACCCGCAGTGAGGGCAATAGTGAAACTCCTCTCCATCCATCTCAAAATAAACCTTCTGGCATTTGGGGCATACGCGGAGCATTTGTAGTTATATCTCTCCAATCATTGCAATCACCGCAGATTTAAACGCCGCCTAAACATAACTTCCGTCACCGTCAATGCGCGTCTTAAATAAAAACGATGAGTGATAATAGCCGCAACAGACGCCAAACGCAATACGGCATCGGTATTAAAATCAATAAAAAGGTATTAATACTGCTGGCGAATGAACCGCATCAAGGGAATTCTCATATCTTGTCTTGGCGGGACAGGAAAGGACGGCTTGAAATATATAAAAACCGGCGCGACCCGATCAAAGGCCCGCCGGTTTTCAGTCTATTCTTATTATGGAGCGGGCGAAGGGAATCGAACCCTCGTATGAAGCTTGGGAAGCTTCCATTCT
>JBBTGV010000046.1:0-4696 GCA_038041305.1 Deltaproteobacteria bacterium
CTTGACGCCTCAAGCTTTGCCTCAAACTTGTCAAAGAGCGTCATCGCGTCCGCGGTTGAGCCCGCAAAACCCGCAAGGACGCTGCCTCCGGCCATTCTCCTTACCTTTACCGCGCCCTTTTTCATGATGGTCGCGCCGAGGGTGACCTGACCGTCCCCCGCAATGGCCACCCTTGAGTCCCTGCGAACCGCTATGATTGTCGTCCCGTGAAAGGTCACTTTAAATACGCCCCTTTGTTATTCAGCGCTGCCTTCCCGCCCTCGGATGCGCCCTGTCATACGCCCTTGCGATGCCCTCAATGGAAACCCTCGTGTACCTCTGGGTCGTTGAAAGCCTTGCGTGCCCGAGCATCTCCTGAATCGTCCTCAAGTCAACCCCAGCATCAAGAAGATGCGTTGCGAATGTGTGTCTTAACGCATGGGGGGTCGGGTGCTTCGCAATGCCGCTTAATGCCGAGTACCTCCTTACAATACGCTGCACCGTCCTCTGGGAGATCCTTTGGCAAGCGCCGTTTTTGCCGGTCCTGCCGATAAAAACCGGCGCATCCGGGCCTTCATTGCATTGCCCGGCGTTCTTAATGTAAACGCCGAGGGATTGTTTCGCAAAACTGCCGAGAAAGGCGATTCGTTCCTTGCCGCCCTTTCCCAAAACCCTTATCGTGCCGCTTTCAAGGTCAACGTCCTTTAGATTAGCCCCGGTAAGCTCGCTTACCCTTATGCCCGACGAATACAGCACCTCAAGTATGGCCAGGTCCCTCAAGGCCTCCCCCTGCCTTGCCGCGTTAACCTTCGCCGCATGCATCAGAGAGCCTGCCTCTTCAACGCTTAATACGATCGGCAGGTATTTCTCAGACTTTGGCACTGGCACGAGCCCTGCCGGGTTTGCCTTAACAAGCCCCTTTTTCAAAAGAAACCTGAAAAAAGATTTCAGGCTTGAAAGCTTCCGGGCAATCGTCGTCTTCCTGCTCGCGGCGCAAAGCCTGTATACAAAGCCCGTGATGTCTGTTTCTTCAACGTTGTTCGGGTCAATCGCCCCTGAAGCAGGGGCCCGGGACTCAATCAAAAAGCCGTAAAACTGCGTTAAATCCCTCAGATACCCGTCAACGGTATGTTGGGACGAGTTTTTCTCAATCAAAAGATATCTTTGAAACTCATCAACGAATAAGAGCATATTAAGTGGCTGTTTGAAACGCCTTGGCGCATATCAACGCATTTCTCACCCGTCCGCGCTAATTTTCAGGCCTTCTTGATAAAAAGCCTTATAACATCAAACATTGAAACCTTCAATCGTTTTGTTGCCCGGCCCCGGGGTCAATCCTAAGCCGCCCTGCGTCCAGCCTTCTAATGTATAATCTTCGCAAATCTGCCAACCCTGACCCATCGGTCGTCCTTGTCCCACGACCAGTATATTATAAGCGCCCTGCCCTTTATGTCCGCCATGGGCACGGCGCCCCAGAACCTTGAATCAAACGACCTGTCCCTGTTGTCGCCCATCACGAAAACCGTTGCCTCAGGCACGACATACGGCCCGAAGTTCGCGCTTTTTTCGGGGTCCTCGCCGAACATCGTGCCTTTCCAGTACGCGTGATCTTCCTTTTGTTCAATGCCGTTTATGTATACGACCCTGTTTTTAAGCTCCACCGTGTCCCGGGGAATCCCCACGACCCTTTTAATGTAATCCTTGGACCTGTCCCCCGGAAACCTGAACACGATCACATCTCCCCTTTGCACACCTCCCCATACATTCTTGAGCTGAGTCTCAAAAAACGGCACCCTCGCGCCCAACAGCTTTATCATGGCGGGCCTCGGCGCCTGAACGCCGTATGAGAATTTGCTCACGATTATGTGGTCTCCGATGAGGAGCGTATCCTCCATTGAGCCTGAAGGTATCTTAAATGCCTGCATCACGAATGTCCTTATGAAAAGCGCGAGCAGAAAGGCGATCACAACCGCCTCAACCATCTCGCGGACGTGTTTTTTGCCGGCGTCCTTCGCCCCCGCGTCCTTTGCCTTTTTCATGTAGTCATCCACCGCGTCTTTTGTCTTATCCGTGTCTTCGCCCAAACCCGGTTCTCCTTTTTTGTCTTGCGGCTACTTGGGGATTCCTCTTCAGCTTACCTTAAGAACCGCCAAAAACGCCTCCTGCGGCAGTTCCACCCTTCCCACCTGCTTCATGCGTTTTTTGCCTTCCTTCTGCTTCTCAATCAACTTCCTCTTTCTCGTGATGTCCCCGCCGTAGCACTTTGCGGTTACATTTTTCCTTATGGCCTTTACCGTCTCCCTTGAAATGACCCTTGAGCCGATTGCGGCCTGTATCACGACCTCAAACATCTGCCTCGGTATAATCTCCCTCATCTTCTCGGCAAGCTCCTTGCCCCTCTGATACGCCCTCTCCCTCGGCATGATGAGCGCAAGCGCGTCCACGGGCTCTCCGTTTATGAGGATGTCCAGCCTTATAAGGTCCGACTTCCTGAAGTCAAGATACTCGTAGTCCATTGAGGCATAGCCCTTCGTGAGGGTCTTCAGCTTGTCGTAAAAATCAAGGACGATCTCGTTTAAAGGTATCTCGTAGGTTACCAGCACCCTTGCGGGGCTTAGGTATTTTATCTCTTTCTGCGCCCCCCTTTTCGACTCGCACAGCGTAATCACCGAGCCCAGAAACTCCGATGGCAGGTGTATGCTCGCCAGTATGTAGGGCTCCTCAATCTGCTCAATGTTCTGGACCGGCGGGAGATTCACCGGGTTGTCCACGATCACGATTGACCCGTCCGTCTTTGTGACCCTGTACTGGACCGTCGGCGCCGTTGTTATAAGGGAAAGCCCGTACTCCCTTTCAAGCCTCTCCTGAATTATCTCCATGTGGAACAGGCCCAAAAACCCGCACCTGAAGCCAAAGCCGAGGGCAAGGGACGTCTCAGGCTCAAAGGTGAATGACGAGTCATTTAGCCTTAGCTTGAGCACGGCCTCCTTTAAGTCCTCATACTGCGATGAATCAACCGGATAAAGCCCTGAAAACACCATGGATTTTGACGCCTTGTACCCGGACAGAGCCTCTTTGGCCGGCCTTAAGGCGTCCGTAATGGTATCCCCGACATTCGTGTCCCTTACCTCTTTTATCGCGGCAGTGACAAAACCGACCTCTCCAACGGACAGGGATTCCACCTCTTTCGGATGCGGGGAAAACACACCCACCTTGTCAACGTCAAAGGTCTTTCCGGTCGCGAAAAACTTTATCTTCATGCCCTTTTTAACCACGCCGTCAATGACCCTTATCTGCACGACGACGCCCTGATACGCGTCGTACCACAGGTCAAACACAAGGGCCTTAAGCGGCGCGTCCGCATCGCCGGAAGGAGGGGGCACCCTTTTTACGATGGCCTCAAGCACATCCCTTATGCCAAGCCCCTGCTTTGCGCTCGTAAGAACCGCGTCCGTTGCGTCAAGGCTCAAGATGTCCTCAATCTCCTTTTTTATCCTTTCAGGGTCCGCGTTCGGCAGGTCTATCTTGTTCAGCACGGGTATTATCTCAAGCCCCACGTCAACCGCGGTGTAAAGGTGCGCCAGCGTCTGGGCCTCAACGCCCTGCGAGGCGTCCACGATGAGAACCGCGCCCTCGCACGCGGAAAGGGACCTGTTGACCTCATAGCTGAAATCCACATGCCCGGGGGTGTCAATGAGGTTCAAGATGTATGTATGCCCGTCATCGGCCGCGTATGTAAGCCTTGCGGTCTGCGCCTTTATGGTTATGCCCCTTTCCCTCTCAAGCTCCATCTTGTCAAGGAACTGCTCCTTCATCTCGCGCTTGGTCAGCGCGCCGGTCGCCTCAAGCAGCCTGTCGGAAAGCGTTGATTTCCCGTGATCAATGTGCGCAATGATGGAAAAATTCCTTATCCTCTGTTTATCAATCACGATATTCCCCAATATCCCCCTGCTATTCCGTTGTTAAGAGATTTAATAGCGCGCCCGGCCAGGGCCGGGCCGCGCAAAAAAAACACCTTGCCGGCAATCCCCGCCGATTACGGCGTGGATTGAATCTGATATTTTATGAAATTATGACGCCTTTGTCAAAAGAAAGGCTTTGGCGCACGAACTGGACGGGAGGGATGGCTCTGAAACCTCATCCCCTGCCTGCGCGCGTTGCGGCATGTATCCACTCAAGATAACCCTTAAACCCCGAATCAATATCCACTGCTATTATCTCAGGCACCTCATACGGATGGAGTTCTTTTATCCTGTTTTCAAGTTTTTTACACATCGCCTTTCTCGTCTTAAACACGCACAGGACCTCTTTTTCATCGCAGAGCCTCTCCTTCCACACATAGATGGAACGAAGCCCAGGCACGATGTTGCAGCATGCGGCAAGCCTGTCCTTGACCGCGGATTTGGCAATGCGAAGCGCCGCCTTTTGGTTCGGCGCGGTTGAAAACACGACGACGAATTTATCCCTCATAATCGCCTCCGAGGAGTTTTTTTAGTTCCTTCAGCATCTCCCGCCTGTGCGTGCCTGTCCAGTACACGCGGCGGCAGGAAGGGCACTTTGAAAAACCCTCCTGCGTTTCATAGACATACACGGGCACAAGCCCGGACGCGTCCTCTTTTGGAATTTTTATAAGCGCCTCGTTGCACCTTATGCAGCGCGAAAGGAATACGCCTTGCGGCGCCTTAAACAGCGCCGTAATCTCCCTCAACTCTTGCTC
>JBBTGV010000047.1:0-9908 GCA_038041305.1 Deltaproteobacteria bacterium
TGTAAAATATCTCGTCATGCACCTTTGACCCCGGCAGTTCCGCTGCCTTGAACCCAAGGCCCACCTCAACCCCTTTTATCGCCTGTATGCTCATCAATGCCCTTGCCATCCTGCCGTCAAGCTTTTTATCCCACTGGATGTGGCTTCCAAGCCCCGGAGGAACGCCAAACGCAACAACCTCAAAGACGCCCCCGGCGGAATCCCCGTTTTCCCTTGCCTTATCAATTGCCCGCCTCATGCCGGAGGACGCCTTTTTATCAGGACACCGGACATCCGAGTTTTCCGCCATTTTAAAGAGTTTTAAGGGAGAGACAACACCTTGGGGACACCATTTGACGCCGTTTATCTGAGTGACCCAGCTTACGATATTTATTCCAAACTCCTTAAGAAATACCTTTGAAATGGCCCCGACAGCCACCCTTGCGGCGGTCTCCCTCGCGCTTGACCTTTCAAGCGCGTCCCTTAGGTCCCCGTAGTTGTATTTCAGACCCGCCGAAAGGTCGGCATGGCCGGGCCTCGGCTCCGTTACCCTCCGGTCCGGGCCGGAGAAAGGGCCCGCCTCCACTGCCATTACCTCTTTCCAGTTTTCCCAGTCCCTGTTGGGTATCAGAAGCCCGATCGGGGCGCCCGTGGTATGGCCGTGCCTCACGCCTGAGATTATCTCAACGCGGTCTTTTTCAATCAGCATCCTTGCGCCCCTGCCGTAGCCGAGTTGTCTTCTGCTTAAGTCTTCATTGATATCAGAAGGATTTACGCTCAGCCCCGACGGTATGCCCTCAATGATTGCGCAAAGTTGCTTCCCGTGGGATTCGCCTGAAGTAAGGTATCTTAGCATTGTCATATTAACAGCCTTGCACCCGCGGCCCGTCAGCGCGTTTATCGTAATAATCAATCAAAAAAAACGCACCCCAAGGGGCGCATTTTTCAAGGCGCTTTAACGGCTTCAAGGCCTAAATCGCTGGCTTTTCCCTTAATATCGTAGGGGTTATGAATATCAGGAGCTCCTGCTGGCTGTCAAGCACGGATTTGCTCTTAAAGATATTGCCTATAAGCGGTATGTCCTGCAGATAAGGGATCCCCTGCTCGGAATTGCTCTTGTCCGATATCACTATGCCGCCTATGACCGTTGTCTCGCCGTCCCTTACGAGCACCTCGGTTATCGCCTCTTTCTTGTTTATGCTCGGCTGTCCTGACCCTGTTTCAAAAGACCCGATTGCGTTCCTCTTTGCGCTTATCTTCATCAGGACGCTCCCATCCGGGGTTATGTGGGGCACGACAGTCAGGCTCAGGTTCGCGTCAACGAATGTCGTTGATGTGCCAGAGGCGGAGCTTGTCTCAAACGGGATTGATTCGCCCTGCTCTATCTTCGCCTCCTTGTTGTCAAGGGTGGTAATCCTCGGCCTTGATATTGTCTTAAGCCTTTTTTCCGATTCGCCCATGGAAAGCCTTAAGTCCAGCAGAAGCGGGTTCTGCCCTGCCGTGCCTATCGTAAAGCCAAGCGCGCCGAGGGTGCCGGCAGTGCCTGTTGCCGGGAGATTGATCGCGTAGCTCCTTGATGCGGATGTAGTGCCGCCCGGGTCAACGACGCCAGCCTCCTGCAGGCCTCCGTAGGTCTGGGTCGTGGTTGAACCGCCCGTTGAATAATCAACTCCCCACTGAATGCCCAAGTCCCTTGCAAACGTGCTTGACGCCTCAACTATGCGCGCCTCAATAAGCACCTGCGGTATTGCCGTGTCAAGCCTCTTAACCAGGTCAATAGCCGCGTCAATCCCAAGCTTTATATCCTTTATAATAAGGGTATTCGTCCTTATGTCGCTTGTGACGGTGCCCCTGTCGGTTAAAACGCTTTTTACCTGCTTCTCCATGTCAGAGGCCGTCGCATAGTTTACGGGCACGTATTTTACGTCAAGGTCTTCAAGCTTCTCCCTTGCCTTCTTTGACGCGAGAAGCGTTTCCCTTTCCTGCCTTATCTTTGTAATAGGGGCGACCCTTACGACATTGCCTTCCTGAATGCTGTCAAGATCCTTTGATTTAAGTATTATCTCAAACGCCTGATCCCACGGGACATTCTTCAGCCTCAGCGTTATGACGCCCTTAACGTCGTCGGACGCGATGATGTTAAGGTTGCTGACCTCCGCGAGAAGCCTTATGACATCTGTGATGTTGGCGTCCGTCATGTCAAGGTCTATCTTCTTGCCTGAATAGATCTTTTTCGCCTCCTCCCCGGAAGCCGACGGCTCTTCTTTCGCCGCCTGCAGGGGCGCCTCTGCTGCCTTTGATACCGCCTGCTTTGCTTCAGTCGGAGCCTCTATGCGGGTGAAATCGGCCATTATAACGCCGTTTTCTTCCTTCAGCCTGTATTGGGCCTTTTCCATAAGCCTGACAAGCACCCTTACATTCCCGCCTTCTTCTTCCCCGTCCTGATAAGAACTTATTGAGGCAACAGGCGTTTTAAGCCTTGTTGCGTCAAGCGTGCGGCTTAATTCCTTGGATATGGACGCATCCTTTATGTCAAAGATGACCGTAGACTTGTCCGTTGACTCCTTTACCTCAAAGGCCCGTTTTTCAGATACGGCGATTATCAGCCTGCCGACGGCGTCTATTCGCTTGAACTCAACCCGCAGGACCTCAACGGATTTCTGTTTTGCCGGCTCGCTGACCGGCGCCTCTGGCGCTGCGACAGGAACTGAAACCGGCGTTGCGGCGACAGGCGGCTCAACCTCTTTTTTCGCCTCTTCTTTTGTCTCTTCCGCGGCCTTAAGCGCCCCGGGCCCGAAGGTTACGACCAGCGTATCGCCCGCCTTCTTTATTGAATACGCGGGCAGTTTTTTCAGAGTAGTGTCTATGACAAGCCGCGTCTTATCCTCATGCTCGCCTATTCTTATGCCTTTTACGATCCTGTCCGCGACCTTTTCGTCTTTTATGCCCGTTGAGTTGGCCACCCCCCACACATCCACTGCAAGCCTTGCCGGGGATTCCATCTCAAATGAATTATAATTTCCGATTATGCCGTCGGCGACCGCCTTAATAACCATGTCGGCGCCCTGCCTTGTTGATGAAACGCCGAGGATGGCCTTTGCCTGCCTCGGCTCATCAGGCGTTGCAACGACAGGCGCCGGCGGGGCGATATCCGCCTCCACCGGGGCGGCAAGAGCCGCCTCAGGGACATCAACCGCAGGCGAAGAAACCTCCGCGGGTTCGGATGAAACCTTGGCGCCAGAGAGATTTATAAGAACGCTGTTTTCGCCTGACTTGACCTCGTGCTCAACGCCCTGCCTCAACCCTACGACAATGCGTCCTATGTCCTTGTCGTCGCCGTAGTTTGAAACGGTTATGCTGCGTATATAGTCGTTGTTGATATCCATGGAAGGCTCTATCTTGTCAAGATTCACCTGCGGGATGTCCACAATGAGCCGGTCCGGGTCAGTGAGCTTGAATATGGTGTATTTTACGGGGCCTGTCGTCCGTATGATTATCCTGTCCCCGTCTCCCACCACATTTATGTATTCAACGAGCGTTTGAGCCGGCTCCCCGTCCCCCTTGAGCTCAACGATGTCTACGGGAGATTCCTTTGTTGCCTTATCCCCCGTCGTTGCGCAACCCCCGACCGCGAAGAGGCCCGAGACCGCGAGGGGCAACAACAGACGCCTAAGCCTTTTCCCTGACATACGCATAAAAACCTCCATGGAACCAAGGTTCCTTTTTTGCTGTGTTTCAGATTGACAAAAAAAATAAAAACCCCTGAAAGAGGCCGCCATTCATCAGGCTATTTTGCCTTCTCAACGGGCAGGCCTAATTCTATATCGGTTGTTGCTATCACCTTGCCCGATTCATCCTTCGTGTATTCCTTTATAAGTATGCCCTTGTGGTTTATGTTAACGATCCTGCCGTCGTTAAGCCCGATGACGTCCCCCCTGCGAACGATGTATCTCTTCGTGTCAGGCGCCTGCAGGAGCGCAAAGGAAGAATCCTCAGATACGGCGACCGCGACGAGCCTGAACGAATTGGCCTCGCAGCACTCAAGCGGGCCCTTTGTCTTTTTTTCGCCGTCAAGCGCCTTTGTTACGATTATGTGGCTCTGGAAGGGATTCCTTTGCCGCGCCTGAAGCGCTTTATCCTCCTCTTTCGGCTCAACGACCGCGGGCTTCGGCTGGGCCGCCTGCTTCGGCTGCTCGGCCCTTTTTACAGGCTCGGCCTTTTCCGCCTCCTTTTTCCCGCACGCGGAAAAAACAAAGGGCAGGACGCCCGCTATGATTATAATCTTATACCCGGATATTTTGCGCGTCATATTTGTTATTTCTTCTTCTCGGCCTCAGGCGGAGGACCGGACTCCGTTGCCGAGAGAAACCTGAATGTCGTTGTGACGAAGTTCGCCTTAAGCATCGGGATGCGGTTCTTGTGGCCGAGCGAGGTTATGTCCAGATTGCCTATGTTCACAATCCTCGGCAGCGCGCCTATCTTGATTGAGAAATTATACAGGCTTTCATACTTTCCCTCAACTATCATGTTGACCGGGACCTCCGCGTAAAAGCCCCTTTTGACCTCTTTCTGGGGCTTAAAGAGGTCAATCTTAAGGCCCGACGATCTTCCGGCGTCGCTTATGCTCTCAATAAGGTCGGGTATCTCTTTTTCATTCGGAAGCTGTGACACCGCCTCCTTATGCCTTGTCTCAAGGTCGGCCATCTCCTGCTGGAACTTCGGGATATCGGCGGCTATGAGCCTGCTTTCATTGAGCTTCACGTTAAGCTCGCTTAGCTGCACCCTCAGTTTTCTTATGTCCTGATATTTTGGTATAAGCAGAAACCACGCGAGAAGCCCTATTATAACGACGTTTATCGCGGCAAGCACGCCGAGCCTCTTTGGAAGAGGCAGCTTCATTATAACATCTATGTTTATCTTTATAGCCATGCCTATTTCTTTGCCTTGCCCTTTTCCTTGTCTTTTTCCCTGGGCGCTTCCCTCTCAAGCTTAAGACTAAAGCTTGTAAGCTCCTTTCCCGTCTCCTTCTCGGTCAACCTCTGGGCGACATCCAGTTCAACGGAACCGAGTTCCTTGAATTTCTGCAGCCCCCTCATGAAATCCGCCACCACATCGTCCGTATCGGCATATCCCTGGATTGAGACGCCCGACGGGGTCTCTTTCATGAGCGCAAGCCACGCCCTGTCAGGTATGGCCTCGCTTAACTTCCTCAAAAGCTCGGTTGGGCCCGTGCGCGCGGCCTCAAGCTTCTTTATTATCCCCAGTTTTTCCTCAACGACCCTTTTCTGCTCCTTTATCTTTGAAAGCTCGCCTATCTTTTTCTGGAGTTCGGCGATCTCATCGTTCCCCTTTGAGATCTCCTGCGCAAGGGCCGAGGCCTCGCTCCTTAGGGTAACGTACGCGACCATCATCACCGCGATCACGAAAAACGTAATTAACCCGGCGATGGTAAGCTGCATGCGGAGCGTTTCCTTTTTCTTGGCGGCCCTTACCGGAAGGAGATTTATCCGTATCATCTGTCGCCGAACCTCCTTGTGCCGAGCCCGACCGCGACGCCGAAGAACGTGGCAAGCCCGGACAACTTGTCCTCGCCGAACGCCTTGGGGTTTATCTCAAGGTTTTTGAACGGATTTATATGCTCAACGGGCATGCCCGTCTTTTCCTGAAGAAGGGTGGCGAAGTTTTCAATCTTTGATCCGCCCCCGCTTAAATATATCTTATTGACAAAGGCGCCGTGGGACGAGCCGAGGAAGAAATCCAGCGACCTCTTGACCTCAAAGACAAGGTTGTTTGAAATGCCCTCAAGCGAATACCCCTCGGCCCCGCCCGAGCCGACATCGGCGCCCATGGCCGTGCCCGGGCCGCCTTCTTCGGGCTGCTCGGCCTTTTTTTCAACCTTCTTCCCTGTCTTCATGTCCTCCGCGTCCTTAAAGCTTACGGAGAGCTGCCTCTGTATGTCCTCGGTGAACTGGTTTCCGCCCATGGGGATGGACCTCGTGAATATCGTAAGGCCTCCGGACAAGACGCTTATGCTCGTTATGCTTGCGCCTATGTTCACGATGGCTATGTGCTCTCCGGGCGCAACCGGATAGTTTATCTCCATCATGTTCTCAAGCGCGAACGAGTCCACGTCTATCACGACCGGACTAAGCCCCGCCTCCTTAATCACGTTGGTATAGTCGTTAATCCCGTCTTTTTTTACTGCCACGAGCATCACGTCCATCTGTCCCCTGCCCTCGGAATCCGCGCCGAGTATCTGAAAGTCAATGTTCACGTCGGACATCGGGAACGGTATGTACTGCTCGGCCTCCCACTGGATGGACTCCGCGAGCTCCTCCTCGCTCATGGCCGGAAAACCCACCTTCTTTATGATGACAGAATGCCCCGTCAAAGACGATACCGCGTCCTTAAGCTTGACCCCGTGCTCCTTTATAAGGTCCTTGATGGTGTTGGTGACCGTCATGGAGTCTATGATGGAGCCGTCCACGATGGCCTCAGGCGGCAGGCCCGCAAGCCCAAGCTTCTTAAGCTCCCAGCCTTTCTTCGTGCGGCTGAGCTGGAGCAATTTTATGGAGTTTGACCCGATGTCAAGGGCCACGGCGTCTTTTCTTCTGAAAAAATTAAGGTCAGTGAGAAACGAAAGGTTCAAAATATTCCTCCGCGGTTATTTACGGACAAGGCCGCCTCAGTCGGCAAAAACCTTCTGCCTCTCGGAGGTCTTAAACCCGAGGGCGTGTATTATCTTTCTCTTGGTGTCAACCCTGCACGGGTAGCCCCGTTCAATCCTGTCAATGGTAAGGGCGGAAATCCCCGCCTTCCTCGCAAGCTCTGATTTGCTCAGGAGCATGCCCTCTCTTATCTTTTTTAGATTATTCTTCGTCATAACTCAGGGACTTTAGTCACAAGGCGGAAAAAAAGCAAAAAGACCTGCCGATACACCGCCAATTTATTCCATTAGCCTAAAATTGTCAACAGTTTTTTTAATTTTAATATAATTGTATATAATTAATATAAACGCCCCGCCTGTTATATCGGCGGGGCGCGGAAAAACCTTGATGCGTTTAAGATGCCCCGGGGGAAACCCGCCCCCGTTCAGGCCGCTACAGCTCCCTCCACTCCCTCCTCTCAATCGTCACGCTCCCGCTGTCAAGCCAGCCCTGCGGGAGGTTCTCTGTAGACACATAGCTGAAGTTCGTTACGACCCCGTTTCCGCCGACCGAGAACTCGCCCTTTTCGCCCTCCGCGCTTGTCGTGTTGTCCCCTATGACAAGCGAGCCGTTTATCGTAACGTTAGCGGTCATGCCCGTCTTTGCCTCAACCTCAAACTCCTTCGTGGCTATTATGACGGCGCCCGCGTCCGCCGTGCCCACGTTCACGGTTATGCCGCTCGTGCCGTACTTGGCCTTGATCTCCACCTTCTCGGCCACGACCGCGAGGCCGTTGGCCGGCTCAAAGTTTATGGTGCCGTCCCCGCCCTCAAAGTCAATCTTGCCCACGGGCTCCGTGTTGTTTGAGGCCGTGCCAACGAGTATGGACGCCGTTATCGTCGTGGTCTGCCCGACGCCCGGCCCCAGAAACTCAAGGTGCTTTGTGGCGTCAAACACGTTCACCACGCTGCTCGTGTAGCCGGCCCCGGTAGCCGTCGTGTAGGCGTTGAACTGCGTTGAGTTGACGAACGGCTTTGAGGATTCAACCTTATTCTTGCTGTCAGGATAGAATGAATACGTATTCGGCGCGGTGCTGTCCGGGCAGTTGCCTGACCCGGACCATGTCTTGTCCGAGCACCAGTAGACCGTGTGCTGGTAGTAGTCCTTGTAAGACCCGCTTGTCTGCTTGACCGCCTTCATGGTTGACGTGATCGTGTACGAGGTGCCGAGCGTCGTCACCTGAAAGGTGACGGGCCACTGCGTGCAGTTTGACCCGCAGGACGAGGTGCTTCCCACCGATGGCGTCATCGTGAAGACCTGCTGCGTTGAGAAGTTCGCCTGGTCCTGGTAATAGGCGAAGTCAAGCTGCGGCGCGACGACCTCCTCAACCCCGGTTGAACACCCGGCGAACTTCCCGCTGTTGCAGTCCGGGGTTATGTTGCCCGGGGATTCCGCGGTCGCGTCCCTAAGGTTATATTTGCCCTGGACCTGAATGCTCTCCCCGCCGTAGAGTTTCCCCACGAACTTGCCGGGGTTGCTTCCCGAGCCCGTGCCGGAGAATTCCCCGTCGCTGTATGTCGCGTAGTCAAAGGCGCTTATGTTGGGCCTGATCACGAGCGCCACCTTTCTCGTAACCCCGCCCACCGTGCCCGTTGACTCAACGAGTATGTCCGAATCCGAGAGCGCCACGTAGGGGTTGTTGCTGTGGCCGCTTACGTTCGCGGTCCTGCCGTACGAGCCCGCGTTGTCGTAAACGACGGTCGTGAACGCGCCGCTCTGGCCCCCCCCGAGGTCAAGCGACCCCTGAGACTGGCTTGTCCATGTCGCGCTGTCGTCGGCGGTCTGGCCGTCCTCGTCAAGGTCCGGCCCCCATGTAAGGTCATTTCTAATGTAGTCCACCGCGTTGCCGAGCCCCGCCTCGGCCATCATGAACGACTGGGTCGCGCCCGCGGTGTTCCTTGAAATCTTAATCTCCGTTGAAGTGGTGAATATTATGGCGGCCCCGAGGAACGCGAGCATCACCATTATGAGAAGTACCGCCACAAGCGCTATGCCCGACTGGGACCCGGCAGCCACTCCGGCCCGTCCCGCGGCCTTTGGATTTTTACCCCCTGTAAATGTCTTCATGCTAACCTCCTTAAAAAAGCCGTACAGCCGTTTGACATCCGTAAAAAACCCTAATTGCACGAATCCACATCCCATGTCGCAATGTTTTTCTGCACATTCTGCTGCCCGCACATTGAGGTCGTAAAATACGTCTTTGTCGCGGTTACAAGAACGTCAACCTCCTTGTCGGTATATGTGTTGACCGCGTCATAGTAATACCAGCCCGGAGAGCCGGTCGCGTTGTATTCAACCATGTTCCCGGTCTCCGAGGTCCCGTCCCCGTTTATGCTTACCGTCTGCCTGCCCCCGCCGAGGCCCGTAACAGCGGCGTCGTTCTCGTCGGTCACGTAAGTCCAGACCCTTACATACTTGCCGTTTCCGCCCCAGACCCAGTAGGAGCTGAACCTTCCCGTGTACATGGTAAACTTAAACCTTGAATCCTGGTCGTATGAATACATGCCCACGGACGTCTCGGGCTGTATGTCATAGTTTGTCTTGCTGTCGGTCGCCTTTATGTAGTACCAGACCCTTTTGCCGACCTTGTTCGCAATCTCGGACGCCGTGCAGCCGCAGCCGTTGTCCGCGGTCTGGTATACGGATGTCGCGGTCGCGCATGAATCCGTATAG
This sequence comes from Deltaproteobacteria bacterium, assembly GCA_038041305.1. Taxonomy (GTDB): domain Bacteria; phylum Desulfobacterota; class GWC2-55-46; order GWC2-55-46; family GWC2-55-46; genus JBBTGV01. The sequence goes on from JBBTGV010000047.1 coordinate 9,360, forward strand.
ACCCTGCACATCGTGATCGCGGTCCAGCCGGCTGGCGATGACGAATAATCCGTCGCGGGCGCGGTCGTGGTTGACTTGCTTGCGTCCTTGTAGTAAAGCACCGCGCTTGAAAGCGTTGCGCCCGCGTCCTCTGATATTGAGGACGAGACCTTAACCGTATAGGCGGTCCACGCGTATGTCTCGGTGTTCTGCGAACCGTAGGGGACGGTTACAACGCCGTAATTAAGGTTTGACGTCGTCGGGTCTGCGGGTCTGTTCTGCGTGCTTCCGGCGATAACAGGGCCGAGCGGGACGGTTATCGTGAACGTTGAGGATTCGCATGACGCGCCCGAGCCTACGTTCGTGTAGCTTACGGTCAGGGTGATCGTGGCGCTCCGCATGTCAACGGTTGCGTTGTTGGCGGAGTCCTTGAACTCTATCGTAAACTCGTTCTGCTCGCTTGAGCTTGCCTGCGCGATGGTCCTTAGGCTTGTTGCCGCAGTGCCCGTAAAGTCAACCGTGCCGCCTGAAGACGTAAACGGCAGGGACGAGTCATCCCAGAGCGTTGTC
>JBBTGV010000047.1:9918-13213 GCA_038041305.1 Deltaproteobacteria bacterium
TGCGTTTGACCACGAGATTACGGCTGAATTTATGACTACCGGGGTGTCGCCGTCGTTCTTGATGCCGAACTTGACGATATTGTGCTGGGACCCCGATGCCCCGGAAGTGCCGTATGTCGTGACGTCAACATTGGTGTCCCACGCGAGGTCCGTCGGTATCACCTCTGTCTCGGCGGATACCGAACTTTCCTTGTCCGCGCAGTCAACCGCGGATACCGTATAATAATAGTGGTTTGAAGTGCCGGGCGTTACGTCCGCGTCGGAATAGCTCTCGGAGGTTACGGGGCTTGCGTTAAGCTTCGTATACGGCCCGCCAGGGGCCGTGCCCCTGTAGATGTAATACCCGACGACGTCGTTTTCGGTCGCGGGGTCAAAGGGGTTGCCGTTTGCGCTCCCCGTGGGCGCGGTCCATGTAAGGCTTGCAACCGAACACACGGAAGGCGTTATCACGGAGGGGGCCGCGGGAGGCCCGTAGTGCTCGGAGTCTATCTCTCCGTCCCCGCAGGGCTGCGCCGTTGCCTGAGAGATTGTGCCGGCGCTGTAGTTGGTGCATGCGTCGTAGGCAAACGCCCTGTAGTAGTATGTCGTGCCTATGGCCACGCTGTTTGAATCCGTGAGGGAATAGGTCTGCGAGGCGTTTAACGGCTCATAGTCCTTGACATTGTTCGGCCCTATTGCCGTTGTATCGTCAGGGCCTGTCGGGTACTGGTCGGTCCTTCTTAATATCCTTACCCCGCTTAAATCCGTGTCGGACGGCGTGGTATGGCTCAGGTATATCTTATCCGCCCCGGCGACCGCCGCGAAACTCGTGGGGTCGCTCGGCGCCGTCGTCTCCTCCGGGTACGCGGTCGCGGGGCTGCTCGGCGAGCTTTCGTTGGCGGCGCAGTCCCATGTAGTCACATAATAGTAGTAATTAGGGTCCGGGCAGTTCGCCACGGTCGCGTCCGAATATGTTGAATAGTTTGAGTCAACCTCGCCGATCTTCGTGTATATCGTGCCGCCGTCGTCGCTCCTGTATATATTGTATCCCCCGACATCCGAAGACGCGCTTTGGGCCCAGATTAAGTCAACGAAGGTGTCGCCGGAGGTCGTGCTTAGCGAAGAAGGGGCTAAAGGCGCGGTTGAATCGTCCGGCTTTGTGTCAATTGAGCCTCCTGTGCCGGTTATCGGGCCCTGCGCCGTCTCGGTCAGGTTTCCCGCTGTGTCGTAGCACTTCAAGGCGATGTCGTACTGGACCCCGTTTTCAAGGCCGGAAACGGTATACGACTCTGTTGAGCCGCCCGACACCGTAAGAACCCCCGTGTAGGACGAAGTGCCCGTGGGCCTGTAATATAATTTATATCCCGCGGCGTCGGAGGAGCTGCTCTTTGTCCATGTCACGTTAAGGCTTCCGCACTGGGTCGCGCCGAGGTCCGCGGAGGCCATGTTCGTGGGCAGGTTGCAGGAGGTCGTATCCGAGCTCTGCTCAACGCCCATGCACCTCAGGTTAAGGCTTGTCATAAAGTTCACCTGATCGTAGGTGTTCGTAGCTGGATTGACGACATCGCTCTGCGTCGTAAGCGTTACGTCAATGCGCCTTATAAGGTCCCTGTTGGCCTGCGAATCAATGGGGGTTGCTATCTCGCTGCCGTTCTCGTCGTAATAGGTATAGACAACGCCTGAGACATGCGCGGCGACCTCCTGCGCGGCGCTGTAGCTCCCGTACGCGGCGCCCGTCCACGCGGCCTCGCTCCTCGTGAGCATGTTGTTCACGGTGTCAAGCCCGTAGGATATCTTCCAGGGCCCGGCCAGCGGGTCGGGGTCTATGTCGGATTCAAACTCAAACTCCGCATCCGTTGCGGTTATAATCGGCGTGCTCTTGTATGAGCATCCCGCGGCCCTTACATCTCTTGTAATGCGTTCAATCGCGGCCCTGCCCTCCTGCTGGATCTCAATAAGCCTGTCCTGCCTCGCGTATGTCCTTAAAAAATACGTGTACAGGGAATAAACCGCCCCAAGCACGACGGTAGATACCGCAAGCGCTATTAAAACCTCTACAAGCGTAAATCCTTTTCTGCTTTTTAGAGTCCCCATGCCAGTCGCCTTGCCGTCATCTTGATAGATATGTCCTTAAAAGCGAGGTATGCGTCCCGAGAGAATCCCTCCATAAGACCCTTACCCCTACGTCTTTTATATTAACCGGCGATGCCCCGTCTGTGATGTATGTCTCGCGCCTGAAGTTCGGGTATGTCGGGAAGGTCACGTAGTCCTCCGTATAATCCGGGTTTGCGCCCGTCACAGGGTCGCTGCCCGCGACCGTATCGTCAATGACCGCGTTGTCAAAATCAGCCGCGGCAGTGGTCCTTAAGTCCTCAAGCTTCTGCGAGGCGAGGTTTGTGGCGACCGTTGCGTCCCTTGAAACCGTTGAGCTCCTGATCGTGGTGGTCAAAAGCCCCGCAAGCGTTACGAGGGCAATGCTCAATATCACGATTGCAATCAAGACCTCAATCATCGTAAAGCCGCTATTTCGCCTGAGTCCATTAAAGAGATTTTTCATAACCCTACCATGTGTTGTTGATGGTGACCTTCCCGGTGCTCGAAGAAACCGTTACTGAATACCTGTCCGTGGCGAGATCCGTCCTGAAAAGCCTTATCTCGGCGCTTGAGGCCGTGCCGACTGGTTTAAAACCAATGACAGCGGCGGTGCCTGTTGTGTAGGACGCCGCGTCAACTATGACGCTATTTACGCCTATGCCCACCTCAAGCTGCCTCTCCGCGACCGTCGTGTCAGCGGCCCATGCGGACGACGAATCCGGCCTTGTCATGACCTGGTATTTGGCCGGGCTTGAGTTTAGGTCAAACTGAAGCCCGTAATGGAGGTTTGACCCGATGGCCCTGCTCCTGCAAAGCTGCATGGTCGCGTAAAGGTCCATCGCGGTCCTTTTCAACTTCATGCGGGGCAGCGTTTTCCCGGTAAAACTCGGTATTGCTATGGCTGTAAGAATCGCGATTATAGCGAGCACTATGAGGGTCTCAAAGAGCGAAAACCCTTTTTCGCCTTTTGCCTTATTAATTGTCATGTGCCTGTTCATCATAATGCGCCTGCCCTTAGTTGTCCGTTATACCTATTCTATCCTATACTTTCTTAAGTGCAACAGGCGTGCCAGTTTGTAACTGTTTGAAATATTTAAACTTTCTAAAAAAGCCAACAACATAAACCTTGAACTTTTTGCGTAGTTGGCAATTTTTGTGTTTTTGGCAGTGGTTAATGTGTCGGCGTGTGTTGCGGGTTTACTGGATTCCGTAGGTCTTTATC
>JBBTGV010000048.1:0-10104 GCA_038041305.1 Deltaproteobacteria bacterium
TTACGACCTCAAAACCAATCCAAAAATCAAGGGCCTCAAAAGGGAAGAAGAACGAATCCCTCAAGCCGGGGTCAATGGACTGGACGGCCGTCGTTTTTTGAAAGAACGTCTTTACGCCTTTTGAATCCCTGATGTATGCCATGAGGGCGTCCGAGCTTAGGGCCTGCCCCTTGTTGTATATGTCGGTTGATGTCGCTATGAGCCTCAGGGATGAAAACGGCTCGCCGGACACTATCTTTTCAAGGTCAAGGAGGTATTCCTCGGACATCAGCTTCGCCATCGCGGCGGCATGGGACCTGTTCCTTGAGGTGAACAATCTTTCAAACACCTCGTCAAGCTCGGGCGGCATCTTAAGCGAATACGCCCGGTCTATGTATATGTCAAAGGGGTATCGCAGGTTTTCGTTGCGGGCCGCGTTCTTGGCCCTCTCCAAAAGCACTTCAAGCCGCGCCCTTATGAGGGAATTTCTGTATGTCCCCCTTGCGGCCTCGTTTATCTTTTCCGCTATGGCGACCTTTGCCTTCCACGGGTTCGTCTCATCCGATTCTACTGAGAGCACCTCCGCCCTTGCGCCGTAGGAGATAAAAAGCCCTGCCTCAAGCTCGCCCTTTATCGCGTTTTCAAGCTCATCCCTGTAGGTGTTTTCAAGCCTGTGCTCCTCCTCGCCGACGGCAAGGAGTTTTACCTCCGTCCCCTGTTCGCCCCTTTGCCGGGCAATCTCAAGCTCGGCCCTTTTCCCCTTTAGTTCGGCCCGCCTTGCCTCAAACCTTCTGTGAACCTCGGCAAGCACCTCCTCGCTTTTTCTGGGCGGGAGTTTTTGCATGAGCTGGTCCCTGTACCTGTTGATTATGAACTGTATGTCCTTTGCAAGCGAGACAAGGTTTTTTACGCCGCCCGAGAATATCGCGGCGTCTCCGAGGAGGTTCGTAAGCAATATGCCCTGGTCCGCCTCCTCCGTCAATCCGGCGCCCGCGCTATATTTTCCCGCCGCGGAGAGTATGGGCTTGTAGAATTGCTCCTTCATGAAGTCCGCCATCGCGATCTCTTTTATCTTCAGGGTCTTTCTCGTAAAATCCTTCATGTCAATGAAGAGCTGGCCTTCTTCCTCAATGCTCAAGGTCTTTATTATGGGCCTTTCATCCGTTGAGAACCTGTAGAGCCTTCCCCTGTTGTATTCGTCAACAAGGGCCTTCTGGTCAAACTCAGTTCTCCTGTCGGCGAGGTATCCGCGCATCATGCCCGAATGTCTTTCAACGAGGTCGTCAAACCTGCACGCGTAGTAGCCCTCAACCGCCGGCGTCACATGGTCCGCTTCCTCGGCCTTGGGGCCCTTTAGAAGCGAGCCGAGCAGCGTTTTTTTGTAGCCTGAGATGTGCCGCTGAAACGATGAAATGGCGTCCACCATCCTTGAATCCCTCGCGTATGTCTTTTTAAGCTCGTCAAACGCCCTTGAAAGGCTTAGGGGCATCCTTGGGTCGCTCAGGAAGTTTTTTATCAGCCTGTCCTCCGCGTAAAGGTCGTAAAGCATAGCGTGCGCCTCGGCCCCTGGCGCGTCAAACTCCATAAGGTGGTTGATCGCCTCCTGCCTGAACCTTGAGATCCCGTACTGCTGGCGCACCACTTCAAGCGCCTCTGGCGAATCCTTGAGCCGGGAGGCGGCGGCATTAAGCAGGGCCTCGGTCCCGGAGGCCTTTTCGTCAAAGCCCGGCAGTACGCGGGAGAGGGCTTCAAAGACCTCTGAGTTTATTGAATACGGGTTGGCGTTCATTGAAAGCAGCGTTGCCTGAATGGAGATGAACGACCTCGGCACAGGCACGCTTGAGAGGATAAGCGCGCCTGAGGCGCTGTAGCACGACGCGCTTGAATCCTTAAGCCTCCTTAAGACCTCCGACAATGCCGCCCTGAACGCGTAAAAAAGGGCAATGCCCACCGTAAAATCTATCTTTTCGTAGGGGATCCCCTTTATACGCAGTTCCTTCAGACCCTCTTTTTTGCGTCTCGCCGTGCTTATGGCGGCCATAAGCGCAAGATAGGCGGTCTGCTCAACAAACCCGTTCTTGGCCTCGTCCTTCATCGCCTTTTCAATGAGAGAGGAGAGCCATTTCACAAGCGTTCTTCCCTGCGACTCAGGCCCAAGCCATGCATATATGATTGACGCGTCAACGGCGGTTGTTGAGGACAATATGTCTGAGGCGAGCCTTTTTTCAAGGGAGTCCGCTATGAAGATGTCGGTTCTGAAGGATTTCTGCTTAAGCGGTTGTTCAACGGTCGCGGCGCCTAAGTTGATCCTGCCGACCGGCGGGGCAACCTTTTTTTGGGCGTCGGGAAGGTTTTCATAGCGCTTTTTTATAAGCCCTGCAAGCCCTGAAACAGCGCCCTCTATGCAGGCCTCGTCGTCCGCGCCCATGTGGTAGGGTATCTTAAGCTCGGCGAGGTTCTCCCCGTGCTTGAACCTTAATGACCGGGGTTCCAGCGTCCACGGGCCTCCGCTTAGCGCATCCGGCTTCTTCTGAAGCAATGCGTCAAGCGTATTCAGCCTATCCCTGCTGTATGAGCCGTTCATGCCAAGCCCTGTCCTGTTATAGGCATTTCTTGCGCGAAGTGAGTATCTTCTCTATGATGTTCGTCGTTGACCGTCCGCGCGCAAGCGGTATCCTTGCAACGCGGCCGTTGTTTTTCCTGACTATTCCAGCGCCCACGATGTCTTTTTGCGTCCAGTCCGCGCCTTTGACAAGCACGTCCGGCATTATGTTTTGTATGAGCCTTAACGGGGTTTGCTCGCCGAACAAGACGACATAATCAACATGGCAAAGCGCGGCGAGTACCTCCGCCCTGTCCCTTTGCCCCACTATGGGGCGGCTGTCGCCCTTGATTTTTTTTATTGACGAGTCGCTGTTAAGGCCAACGACGAGTATGTCGCCGTAGGACCGGGCCTTTTTAAGATACCTCACGTGGCCCGCGTGCAGGATGTCAAAGCACCCGTTCGTGAAAACTATTTTTTCGCCCTTGCCCCTTCGTTTTTTAAGCGCTGAAACGAGGGTTTTTAGGCCGAGGATTTTTTTAGTCATTTCCTGTTTTCCTTAAACTTACGGGGACAAGGCCCGTCATGCCGTCACATTGCGCGCAAGCGTCAGGACATAGACCCTTGCGCCTGCGGCGGACAAGGCCTTTGCGCACTCTTTTATGGTTGAGCCGGTTGTGATGACGTCGTCTATGAGAAGGATGTTTTTGCCGCGGAAGAGAGTCGTGTCCTTGACCATGAAGGCGCCCCTTACGTTCTTCACGCGCTCTTTCGCGTCCAGCCGCGCCTGCGGCTCGGTAACGCGCATCCGGTTAAGGTTGTTATAATCAATCTTTATTGAGGCTGCCTTTGAGACCTCCCTTGCAAGAAGGAGCGACTGGTTAAAGCCCCTCTGCCTGAGCCGGTCTTTGTGCAGTGGCACCGGCACGGCAAAATCCATGCGTTCGTCAAACAACGGCGCTTCAGAAAGGAGCCTGCCCAACGCGGAGGCGAGCTCAACCCTGCCGCTGTATTTGAACGAGCGGATTGCCGAGTGCACTGGTTCGCTTAAACGAAGCAGGCTCCGAGCCTTTACAAAAGGCGTTTTTTGCGTAAGACATCCGCCGCACTCGCGCTCCGCGTCGTATGAGCCCGTAAACGGCGCGCCGCAGGTTCTGCACGCGGGGCCTTTTATCCTGCTTTCAAGGAGCAGGCATCTGCATTCAACGCACATGGGGCCCTCTTTAAGCCTGCATTCGCACACAGGGCATAGGGGGGGCAGTAATATGTCAAGGAGGGCTTTTAGCATTTTCGCGGCCGCCGTGCAAAGCAGGTTGGAGAAAATTTGTTGACGCGTGTGACATCTCATTTTTATCACATAAGGCAATGGATTTCAACGGATAATATAGCGCCTAAAGGCGTTCTCTTGCGCTGGGATTATTGATGGGATGTGATGGCTAAGCGATGCCGCCGGGCGTGTCCGCAGTGGGCAGCGCCGGTATCCTGATTAGGAATGTCGCGCCATTTGGAGGGGCGCTCTCAACGATTATTTCCCCGGAATGCTCTTTTATGATGCCCATGCTTATTGACAGGCCAAGCCCGGTGCCCGAGTCTTTTTTCGTAGTGAAAAAAGGTTCAAATATCTTTTCCGCAATCTCCCTTGGTATGCCGGGGCCCGTGTCGGAGACGCTCAAGCACGCGAATGTCCTGTTGTTAACGACGGTCTTCCCTGTGGAGATCCTTATCTCGCCGTCCGCATTTATCGCATACATTGCGTTTTGCACGAGGTTCAGCAGCACCTGCTCAAGCCTGTTTGCAGAGCCGCGGACGAGGGGCAGGTCATTAAGCGCAACGGTTAGTTTTATGCCCCTGCCTTTAGCAAGCCCCCTGATAACGACAAGGGATTCGTTTATAACGGCATTAATGTCAATTGGGCGGAATTCCCCCTGATCCGGCCTTGCGAATGACTTAAGATGCCTTGTTATGGCCTCCATCTTAGCGCAGGCTTCCCCTATGAGTTTGAGTTTGTGAATTTCAGAGGAGTCAGTGCCCATGGTGCGCATCATGTTCTGGCAAAGCCCCTTTACGACGGTTATGGGCTGATTAAGCTCGTGCGCAACCGAGGCGGCAAGCTCTCCCATGGCCTTGAGTTTTGACGCCTGTATGAGCTGGGTCTGGGATTTTTTCAATCTTACATAGGCTGAATCAAGGGCATGCTCGGACCGCTCAAGGTCTTTGATTATCTTAAGAAGGCCGGCGCTTAGTTCCTGAAGGCGCTCGGTCCTCCTTGAAAGCTCATCGTTTGAACTTTGAAGGCCTTCCCGCGCGAACGCCTCGTAATTGAGCGCCGTGCCTTTAAGCATTCGTCTCCATGCCGTCAACGGAGTTTTCCGCCGCGAGCCGTTTCCTTATCTCAACCATCTTCTGCTCCCTGCGTATGGCAAGGAGCGCGAATTCCTCAAGGTCTTCAATCGTCTTTTTGAGCCTTTTCTGGTTCTCAATCACATCGTCCTTCGCGGCCTTTAGTTCCTTGGCGAGCATTAATCTTTCGTAGGCGTCAAACGCAATGACGCGGACCGCCTTAATGCCGAGAGGGGTTTCAATGGGCAGCGCGCTTATCCGGATGTCTTTTTCGGCGTTGTCGTTAAGCGGTATGCTTAAAGGCATCCTCCTGATCTCCCCGCCTGAAAACGCCTCTGCGACCGCCGCCTTGACAAGGCCGGGGTCCATGTCCCTTAAAAGCGCGCCCGCCGCGTTGTTAAGCGGCCTTGCGCCGGATTCGTCAATGTCAAAAACGGCGATCCGAAGCTCCTCTAATATTTCCCTGACGAGGGAGTTTTCTTTATCCATTGAACGGCATAATACGGTCATGTGTTCAATAAGCCCCTTTGCGTCCGCGTTGTCCTGAATCTCGGCGATGTCAACGGGCATGCCGGACGATGCGTCCTTAATGCAGGCGCGAAGGCCTTTAAGCCTCAGGGTCATGCCCTGCAGGTAGAGGCGCGCCGCAACGAGCAAAAGAATTAAGCCCGCGGCTGGCAGTATCGCGGCATATTGCCTAAGAAAAACGCACGAGGCGATGAAAATGACATTAAGAGGCATTAGGGCCATGAATATGAAGTTGACAAGCCGTTGCTTGAGCATTCCTTGGGTGCCTTTAATATGAGGTTGTGTTGATTGGCCGGGCCGGTCTAAGATGAGGGGTCTCTATGGATGCTTTTGCTTTATCGCAAGGCGGCGGCCCGCTGCGCCCTGTTGTTCGTTGCAGAGGAAGTATATCACAGCCTTAAGCGAAAAGGAATAGCCTTAAACATGAGGGCCCCGGAGTTTTTTGATTTACTAATCGCGGTGTTAAGGTATAATAATAAGATAAGGCTCAATATCGCGGGGAGGATAAACCTGATTATGTCAAATGATTCGTTCCTTAGGGCGTGTCGCCTGGAAAAAACGCCGTATACGCCAGTCTGGCTTATGCGGCAGGCAGGCAGGTACATGAAGGAGTATATGGCCATACGGAAAAAGCGCACGTTCCTTGAGATGTGCAGAACGCCTGAGATAGCAACCGAGGTTACTCTTCAGCCCATAAGGAAGTTCAACCTTGACGCGGCGATAATATTCGCCGACATACTCCTTCCGCTTGAGGGCATGGGGGTCGGTCTTAGATTCGCCAAGGACGAGGGCCCTGTCATAAAAAACCCGGTAAGGACGACAAAGGCGATTGACGCGATAAGGATTATTGAGCCTGAGGAGGATGTCCCGTATCTGCTTAAGGCGCTCAGCATGGTAAAAAGCGAGCTTAATTCAAAGGTGCCTCTGCTTGGATTCTCAGGCGCGCCCTTTACGATAGCGAGCTATATAATAGAAGGCGGGGCGTCGCGCAACTACATGCACACAAAGGCCATGATGTACAACGACCCCGGCGCGTGGAAGACCCTCATGAACAAGATATCGGAGATCCTTATCGGTTATCTGGACGCGCAGATACGCGCGGGGGCCGACGCCGTGCAGGTGTTTGACAGCTGGGTCGGGTGTCTTGGGCCGGACGATTACAGGGCGTTTGTCCTGCCTTATACGAAGAGGCTGATTTCAACGATTAAAAGAAGGCACAAGAAAACGCCCGTCATAAACTTCAGCACAAACACCGGCAGCTACATTGAGCATGTAGGGGACGCCGGGGGAGACGTCATCGGCGTTGACTGGAGGATAAGGCTTGACGATGCGTGGAAAAGGATAGGCTACGGCCGTGCCATACAGGGCAACCTTGACCCCACGGTGCTTTTTTCCTCCCCGAAGGAGATAAGGAAGAGAACGAAGGGGTTGCTGGAAATGGCCGGCGGACGGCCCGGACACATCTTCAACCTCGGACACGGCATCATACTCGGCACGCCGGTTGACAGCGTGAGGGTGCTGGTGGATTCCGTCCACGAGCTGAGCGGCGGGGGATAATCCTCGTTATGTCTGTGCTTGTTAAAAAAGCGTTTTTGCTTCTTGCGTTCGGGGGCGCGGCCTCGCTTTCCGACGTCGGGCCTTTCGTGAAAAGGATCCTCGGCAAAAGGCCCGTGGCGGACGAGTTCATTAAAAAGGCCGAGGACAGATACAGGCTAATCGGCGGCATCTCCCCCCTCGTGGGCATAACAAAAGACCAGGCGCAGGCGATAAGGGGCGCGCTTGCCCGTCAGGGCCTGACGTATATGCCCTACGTGGGCATGCGTTTTTCAGAACCCTTCATAAAAGATACGGTCAGGGACATGAAAAACCACGGCATAGAACGCGCGGCGGCGGTGATAATGTCCCCGTTCACCTCGCCCGCGGCCACAGGCGGATATGTCAAGGACATTGAAGACGCCCTTGCGGAGTGCGGCGGCATGGCAATTGATTTCATAGAAGGCTGGCATGTTGACAGGCTTTTTATAGAGGCGGTTTTAAGGCGCATTAAGCACGGGCTTAAAAGTTTACCTCAAAACGACCTTGAAAAGACAACGGTTATATTCAGCTTCCACAGCCTCCCGGTTGACGCCCTCAGGGGGGACCCGTATGAGGACAAGATAAGGCGGAGCGTCCAGGAGATAGTAAAATCACTGGACATTGACTATAAGATCGCGTATCAGAGCAAGGGCGGCGGAGGCATGCCATGGCTCGGTCCTGACGCGGGCGCGGTTATAGCGGGCGCTGCGGACGAGGGCAGGAAGGCGGTGCTTGTCGTGCCGCTCGGCTTTACCTCCGACCATGTAGAGACACTGTATGACATTGACATAGTTTTAAAGGAAATCGCCGAGGCCCGGGGGCTTATGTTCAAAAGGACGCCTTCCTTCAACGCATCAGAGGATTTTATCTCGCTTTTGTCCGGGCTTATAAAAAGCAAATTGGCATGAAAAGGGTTGTTATAATCGGCGGCGGGATCGCGGGGCTTGCGGCCGCGTACGCGCTTAAGGAGAACGAGGGCGCAAAAGACCTTGAGGTGACGCTTTTTGAAAGGCGGCCAAGGCTCGGCGGCAACATAAGAACCGAGCGTGTCAACGGGTTCATAATAGAAGGCGGGCCCGACTGCTTTTTGTCGGAGAAGCCGTGGGCAATGGGGCTTTGCAAAAGGCTCGGCCTCGGGGAAAGGCTTTTGCCCACAAACGACGCGCACAGAAAGACATATGTCCTTTCCGGGGGGAGGCTTCGCAATCTGCCCGAGGGGGTCATCCTCATGATACCCACGAAGATACTGCCGCTCCTCTTCAGCCCCCTGATATCCGTACCCGGAAAAATGAGGATGTTTCTTGAGCCTTTTATCCCAAGGAAAAAGGATAAGGCGGACGAGACCCTCGGTGATTTTGTCAGGAGAAGGCTTGGGCCAGAGGTGCTGGACAAGATCGCCGAGCCTCTTATAGCGGGCGTGCACGCCGGGGACCCGGAGACAATGAGCATAAGGAGCGCGTTCCCGAAGTTCGTTGAGCTTGAGGAAAACTACGGAAGCCTTATCTTGGGGATGATAAAAAGGATGAAGGCTTCATCTATGAAGTCGGGTGGCGCGGGCGGGAACAGGGGCAAAGACGGCGAAAAAAGGCCTACGATGTTCATGACGCTTAAGGGCGGGCTAAAGGAGCTTGTTGACGAGCTTGAGAGGAGGCTGAGCGGGGTTAATGAAAACACCCGCATAAGGACGGGGGTTGAAGTCGCGGGCATTACAAGGTCGGTAGGCCTTTATAAGGTAAGGCTTGCCTCTGGAGACTTGATTAACGCGGACTCCGTGATAATAGCCGCGCCCGCGTATGTCGCGGCCTCTCTTTTAACCGGCCTTGACCCCGGGCTTTCGCAAAAACTCCTTGAGATCCCGTATACCTCAACGGCAACCGTATCGGTTGCGTTCAAGAAAACGGACGTAAGGCATCCCATGGACGGTTTCGGGTTCGTGGTGCCGAGGTCTGAGAAAAGAAGGATAATGGCCTCCACATGGAGCTCGGTTAAGTTTAAGCACCGCGCCCCGGACGACGCCGTGCTCATACGGTGCTTTCTCGGCGGTGCAAAAAACCCCGAGGTGCTCTCCTTAAGCGAAGACGAGCTTGTAGAAATAGTGATGGCCGAGTTGAAGGACATTATGGGCATTGACGCCACACCGGTGTTGAAAAAGGCGTACAAGTGGCCTCAATCCATGCCCCAGTATACGGTGGGGCACGAGCAAAGGGTGGGGTTGATTGAGCAAAGGATTTTAGAGGCGCACCCCGGGCTTTTCCTTGTTGGAAGCGCATACCGCGGCATAGGCATAAGCGACAACATAAGGAATGCCGAGGACGCCGCAAGGCAGGCGCTTGAGTTCATCGGCAATCAAAAAAACACCGTTGCGCCTCTTCCGTAAAAATCCGTTTATTCTTCCCGACGCCTTGCGAGGCCTGCTTTGGCACCGCGAAGGCGGACAGGCCCTTTCACTTTTAACGGGGACACTAAAAAAAAGTGGAATTGCGGGATTGAATCGGCATATAATGTCTAAGTATAATCAGACGATTTTCCGGCCCGCGCGGCTGTTCCGTCATTATTAAACCCATGAAGATTAAGGCAAAGATACTGCTTTTGATAATCACGACCATACTCCTCGTTGTGTTCGTGTCTTCGTACTATACGCAGAGGATAGTTGAGAGGAATCAGGAGGCGGCGCTTAAGGAGGATGTCTTAAACATAACAAGGCAGGCCGAGCTTGCGATAGTTACCGGGGACAATCCGAGGGCAAAGAAGGATGTGCGGCAGAACATACAGGACATGGTGCTTCTTGACCCGCGCGCGCAGGAGGAAGTGCCGCCCTCGGCGGCCGGCCAAAAAGGGCGCGGCCTTAATCCTCAAAGGGAAAAGGCTGTTTTAAAGGCAATGGACGAGAACATGGATAAGCTCCTGACCTTGAACCCGCACATTGAAAGGGTGGACATATTCACGTTTAAAGAAGACGGCACGATATCGCAGTTTCTTTCAAAGGCAAAGGGAGACGCGCCTCCGGGCAGCCTTAGCTCGGAGAGCTTAAGCCTCGCGAAAAAAGGCGGCATGGTTATCGTGGCGGAAAAGGGGGATGACGAGAGTTTCGTGAATGTCGTGTCCCCGATATACTATAACGAGGGCGTGGCCGGCGTCGC
>JBBTGV010000049.1:0-2416 GCA_038041305.1 Deltaproteobacteria bacterium
AAGCCCTTTTTTTAGCTCCTCTCCCGCATCCACATACGCCTTTGCGGCGGGAAGATTAAGCCTTAGCGCGGGGACAATATCCCTTGCGCCCCATGCGATTGATATTGAGACGGCGCCCCTTGAAACCCGCTTTTTAACCTCGTCCCTTATGTTGCTTTCAAACGCGTTGAGGTAGTCGGGCGCCTTAAGGCTTATGTCAAGATACCTGTTGTTTAGGGAGCGCACCTCTATGGAAAGACCCCCGCCCGCGGTTGACACCTCGGCGCGGCCCCAGCCTGTCATGCTCCTCGTCATTCGGCGTCCCCCGCAGGGGCCCCTTGGCCTGCCTTTAACTTAAACACATGCCTCTTCCTTATCTCCAAAAGAATAGACTTCATGCGCGAATCCCTGTAATCGGGGTATGTCCATTCAAGGTCCTTAAAACCGCCCCCAGAGTAAATCAGCGTAAGGTCGGCGTAGACGCCCTGAGAGAGACAGACCCTGTGCGAGAAATCCTTGCGCGTCGCAAGAATAAAATTATGATTCGTTAAAATGCCGGGGTCTATGTTTATGCGCCTTTTTGGGCCATTTTTAAACCCCTCTTCAAGGCTGTTCGTGAATGTCTTTATGTCCGCAAGGCCCTCCGGGAGGACAGGGTTTTCAAAAGACGCGACCTTTCTTTTCAGACCCCCTCCGAATTCGTCTTTATAGTAATCCGTGTAATCAAACGCCAACAATTCGCTTAAGAAGTCCAGCGGTCCGAACTCCTCTTCAAGCCACTTAAGCGCGTCTAAAAAGAGCGGCTTCTCGCAGGTAAAAAGGCTCACGACAAGCTTTGCGGGTGGCGTATTTGTTGCCTTCATTCTTTATTTTATGAATCTTTCAAGGGGGCTAAAAAATTCCTTTGCACCCTTAAGCATGCCTAAGCCCGGCCTCAATCGCCTCTTTAAGCTCCTGCGGGCTGAGCGTGGCTGTGCCGACCTTTCCAACGACAACCCCCGCCGCGAAATTGGCTATGACCGAGGCCTCCCTGAAGTCCGCGCCTGACGCAATGGCAAGGGAAAGCGCCGCTATGACGGTATCGCCCGCGCCGCTTACGTCAAAGACCTCTTTTGCGACGGTCGGGATATGGGTTTCCCCCGCCTGCTCAAAGAGCGCCATGCCGTGCTCGCCCCTTGTTATAAGCAGGGCGCTTGAGCCGAGCCTCCCAAGAAGGGCCGCGCCCGCCCTCCTTAAAGACTCCTCGTCCTCTATGTCAATGCCAGATGCGACGGATGCCTCAATGTTATTCGGCGTAACAAGGGTTACGCCCCTGTAAAGGTCAAAATGCTCAACCTTGGGGTCAACAAGGAGAGGTTTGTTCAGTCTTTTGCACACCCTCCTCGTCTCGTCAACAAGTCCCTCTGTGACAACGCCCTTTGCATAGTCTGATATGACGACCACGGATGCGTCTTTTGCGGCCTTTCTTATGTAATTGAGCATCTTTGACGTGCAGAGGGGGTCTATCTTATCCCTGCTTTCCCTGTCAAACCTGACGACCTGCTGGCTGTGGGCTATTACGCGGGTCTTTATGGTCGTGGGCCTCTTCTTGTCAACGACAATGCCCTCTGTTGAGATGCGTTTTTCCTTAAGGCTCGCCATAAGCTTTCTTCCGTCGTAATCGCTTCCGGCAACACCCGTAACCATGGCGCGTCCGTTCAGGCTTACGATGTTGTTCGCGACATTGGCGCTCCCGCCGAGTAGGAGGCTCTCGCTTGTGACCTCAACGACAGGCACGGGCGCCTCAGGGGAGATCCTCCTAACCCTGCCCCATATGAAATGATCCATCACGAGGTCTCCCACGATCAGGACCCTTGCCTTCCTGAATCCATCAATTATTGAAAGCGCCCTTTTAATGCTGATTAGATTTCTCACGCCTGACCTTTTCTATGAGCCTCATGAACTGGCTAACCTTGTCGGCTATCGTATGCCCCGACGCAATCTGCCTTGCAAGGGAGCCTGCCTTCTTTCTTTTGTCCGCGTCAAGGAATAAGCGTAGCGCGTTGCCGAGCTCATCGGTATCGGCGGGGTCTTTGACGACCGCCCCGCTTTCGCAATGCCTTATTATCTCGGAAGCGCCAGTTGCCTCGCTTGCCACAACCGGGAGCCCCGAGGCCATTGCCTCAAGGCATGCGTTGCTGAAGGGCTCGTATATGGACGGAAGGCAGAATATGTCGGCCGCGGCATAGTAGCTCAGGGTGTCTTTCTGCGGGCCTTTGAACACGACGCGCCCCTTGACGCCCAATTCCTCCGCCTGCCTGAGATATCTCTTTTGAGAGCCCTTTCCCACGACTATAAGCCTTATATCGGACATGTCCTTTATCGCGGCAATTGCGTTTATGAGAAACTTAAGCCCCTTTCTCTCAAACCCGGAGCCGACGAAAAGAACCGCGATCGC
>JBBTGV010000050.1:0-4606 GCA_038041305.1 Deltaproteobacteria bacterium
AACCGCTGACCTCTTCCTTACCAAGGAAGTGCTCTGCCAACTGAGCTACATGGGCAAATCAAATACTTCAACGCCACATCCGCGAATTCTTCTTAAGCGCAAATCAAACCAAAAAAGCCCGCCTGTCTTATTCTGGAGCGGGTGATGGGAATCGAACCCACGCATCCAGCTTGGAAGGCTGGAGTTCTACCATTGAACTACACCCGCCTCTTTCTAACGATGCTTAATCATATTGACAAACGCGGTTCTTGCAGCCGATCAAAAAATCCTCAAATCTGGTGGAGAGGGGAGGATTCGAACCTCCGAAGGCTGTGCCAGCAGATTTACAGTCTGCCCCCTTTGGCCACTCGGGAACCTCTCCGCTCTTGAGAAAACGCATACATCGCCGACGAGACCGTTAAAGACATTATATGCTTTAGCCGGCCCAAGCAGGTCTTTATTTAAAGCCGCATTAAGACCTTCCCGACCCTGCCAGCGAAAAACGACTTAAACACAAAAAAGGCAACCTGAAAGGCCCGCCCGACGCTGTCCCCGCAACATGGAGCTGGCGATGGGATTCGAACCCGCAACCTGCTGATTACAAATCAGCTGCTCTACCGTTGAGCTACGCCAGCGATAATGCTTTATTTCTTGCAAGTCCGAAATAAGGGGAAAAAGACGCACCTCTGCTCTCTGACACTGCAAAAATGAAATATTATTTATAGAACACGAATGGATACATTGTCAAGGTTTTTTTAATCGGGCTGCCGATAAATTGAACGGTGCGCCCCGAGGCGGCTATGCGCTTCAAGGCTTAAGCGTCTCTCATGAAAATAAAACAGCCCCTAAGCCAGGGGGCTGTTTTTGCCGTTGGAATGCCCTTTATCCGGGATTACCGTTTCTTCTTGGCCGGCTTCTTTGCGGGGGCCTTTGCCTTTGCGGCCTCAACCGCCTTTTTTGCCGCGTCCCTCTCTGCCGTAAGATTCGTAACCTGCACCTTTAGGCCGTCCGCGTCCTTATGAAGCGTTGCTACCTCGTTCTTAAGCCCGGTATTCTCGTCCGTCAATGCAGCGACCTGTTTCTTGAGCTGCTCGTTTTCCTGCTTAATCTTCTGCCCGCAGCCTGACACAAAAAGAAGCGCGGCAAGGACCATCGTAAGCAAACCTATCTTCCTTCTCATCTGCTTTTCTCTCCTTTTTATATTATATGGTATTTATATTATCGCCCAGCGCAGTATGCGCTTGGCATCAGACTCCGTCTCCGTGCCTGACCGCAAATTTCGTATTTTTTTATAATATAACAAAACCCGCATGTCAAGCTGCATTTTGCCGAGCGCCTCAAAAAAATCAAAGACGCCTCTCCCGACATGATGAGGGAAAACCCGTAGTCCGTTCAAGCCTCTCAAGAAAACACCAGACCCGCGCTTCGCGCTGGCAGGACAACATGGCAGGCAGGTGCAATGGCCTGCCAAAACGCCTGATAATCCGCAATTGCAATGTTAAGCCTCCTTGACTATCAAAACCCTGTGTGATAATGTATGAAGCTTATGAAAAAACTCTGTTATTTCCCTTCGTTAGAGGATTTCAAGACCCTCGCCGGCTCTTACAACACGATACCCGTGTACAGAGACATACTCGGCGACCTTGAAACGCCTGTCTCGGCATTCCTTAAGATTGATTCCGGCGGCGACGCATTTCTTCTTGAAAGCGTTGATGGCGGGGAGACGCAGGGCAGATACAGCATCATCGGCATAAGGCCCGGCATGATCGTAAGGAGCAGGGACGGCATAACAGAGGTAATTGAATCAGGCGTTGCCAAAGAAACAAAGTTAAGCCCCCTTGACGCGCTTAAACAAATCATGGACGGATTTAAAACCGCCCACATGGACGGGCTTCCGAAATTCTACGGCGGCGCGATAGGCTATATCGGCTATGACATGGTGCGGCACTTTGAGAGGCTCCCGGATGTCGCGCCGACAGACCTTGACACATACGACATGTTCTTTATGTTCCCCGAAACCCTGATGGTCTTTGACAATGTTGAGCACAAGATAAAGATTATAACAAATGTAAGGATAGACAAAGATACGGATGCGGAGCACGCCTATGCGGACGCGGCAAAAGACATAGATTCAATAGTTGACCGCCTTAGGAAATCAAATATCGCGCAAAACAGGACGCCCGCTCCGGCAGAGGCCCTTAAGATTGAATCAAACTTTTCAAAAAAGGATTTTTTATGCGCCGTTGAGCGCACAAAAAAATACATTGAGCAGGGAGACATCATACAGGCGGTGCTGTCCCAGAGGTTTTCAACGGGGCTTAAGACCCCGGCCTTTGACGTATACAGGGCGCTAAGGGTCATAAACCCGTCTCCATACATGTTTTTTCTGAGGCTTGGAGACACAACCCTCGCGGGGAGCTCCCCTGAGATACTCGTAAGGGTGGAAGAAGGAGAAGTGACGGTAAGGCCGATCGCGGGCACAAGAAGGCGCGGCAGGACGCTGGAGGAGGACCTGGTTCTTGAAAAGGAACTGCTGGCCGACCCGAAGGAAAGGGCCGAGCACATTATGCTTGTTGACCTCGGCAGGAACGATGTCGGCAGGGTCTCCGAGTCGGGCACTGTCTCGGTTGACGAACTCATGAGTGTTGAAAGATACTCCCATGTCATGCACATCGTCTCAAATGTCAAGGGCAGGCTCAAAGCCAACCTCTCCCCTTACGACGCGTTCAGGGCGTGCTTCCCGGCCGGGACCCTGACAGGGGCGCCGAAGATACGGGCGATGGAAATAATAGAGGAGCTTGAGCCGTGCAGAAGGGGCATTTACGGAGGCTCTGTCGGGTACTTCGGATTTAACGGAGTCATGGACTTCTGCATCGCGATAAGGACGCTTGTCATAAAGGACGGCCGCATCTACATTCAGGCGGGCGCCGGGATTGTCGCGGATTCCGTGCCTGAAAGGGAATACGAAGAAACGGAGAACAAGGCAAGGGCCATGCTAAAGGCGGTTGAAATGGCGCTGAAAGGGCTTGACTAAGAGGCCCTTTAAGGAGCACCTATGATACTGATGATAGACAATTTTGATTCTTTCACTTACAATCTTGTCCAGTACTTCATGGAACTTGGGGCGGAGGTGGAGGTCTACAGAAACAACGCCATCACCGTCAAAGAGATAGAAGAGAAAAAACCAAGGGCCGTGGTTATATCCCCCGGGCCGTGCGACCCGCAGCGGGCGGGCGTCTCCGTTGAGGCGATAAAGCGCCTTGCGGGGAGGGTTCCGATGCTCGGGGTATGCCTCGGCCACCAATCCATCGCGCACGCGTTCGGCGGGGACGTGGTAAGGGCGGGCCGGCTCATGCACGGAAAAACCTCTTTCGTTTACCACGACGGCAAGACCGTCTTTGACGGCATCGCGAACCCGTTTGAGGCCAACAGATACCATTCGCTCATAGTAAAAAAAGACACCCTCCCGGATTGCCTTGAGATAAGCGCATGGACCGAAGAAAACGAGATAATGGGGATACGACACAGGAAATACCTCATAGAGGGCGTGCAATTCCACCCCGAATCAATACTGACGAAGTCAGGCAAGGAACTGCTTAAAAATTTTCTGAAACTCTGCGGAAACGCGTAGAGGGCATAAAAAAACCAGTCCCCCGGAGACACGACGGATGATAAAAGAGGCGATAGCAAAGCTTATAAAGGGCGCGGACCTCGCGGAAGACGAAATGACCCATGTGATGAACGAGGTCATGACAGGCGGAGCAAGTCCGGCCCAGATTGCCTGCATACTCACGGCCTTAAGGATAAAGGGCGAGACCGTTGCCGAGATTACGGGGGCGGCAAGGGTCATGCGGGAGAAGGCGACCCGCATCGGCGTAAACGACCCGGACGTCGTTGACACATGCGGCACGGGCGGGGACGAGTCAATGACATTCAACATCTCAACCGCCGCCGCTTTCGTAGCGGCAGGCAGCGGGGTAACGGTCGCGAAGCACGGCAACAGGTCCGTATCCTCAAGAAGCGGAAGCGCCGACGTGCTCCGGGCATTGGGGGTAAACATAGAGGCGGAGGTCTCACGGGTCGAGGAATGCATACGCTCCGCGGGCATCGGGTTTCTCTTCGCGCCGTTGCTGCACGGGGCGATGAAATACGCCGCGCCCGTAAGGCGGGACATCGGCATAAGAACGATATTCAACATCCTCGGGCCCCTTACAAACCCGGCCGGGGCGAGAAGGCAGATAATAGGGGTTTACGACGCAAGGCTTACCGACATGCTGGCGAAGGTGCTTTTCAACCTCGGCTCCGTCCATGCGTTCATTGTCGCGGGAGACGACGGGCTTGACGAGATAAGCCTCGCGTCCGACACCAAGATAACCGAGCTTAAGGACAACGCGATAAGGACCTACCACATAAAGCCGGAGGACTTCGGGTTTGAGAGGTGCTCGCCCGGCGAGCTTAAAGGCGGCGACCCTGACAGGAATGCCGAGATAATAATGGACGTGCTTTCAGGCAAACGGGGGCCTGCAAGGGATATCGTGCTTCTAAACAGCGCCGCCGCGGTCGTTGCAGGGGCGAAGGCGTCCTCCCTCGGGGAGGGCATCGCAATATCAAGGGGCGCCGTTGACTC
>JBBTGV010000051.1:0-3082 GCA_038041305.1 Deltaproteobacteria bacterium
TCGGGCTATGGAAGACAAGCGTGGTGGGCAAATCTTTGCCGCGTGCGCGGCCGGGGCGATGTACAGGAGGGACATGATTGATCTCATCGGTTTTTTTGACGAGGACTTTTTCATGCAGTGCGAGGACACCGACTTAAGCTTCAGGGCGCAGCTTGCCGGCTGGAAGGTGATATACGCGCCGGGGGCAAGGGTCTTTCACAAGGTCGGCCATTCAATCGGCAGGGCTACAGACTTCAATGTGTATCACACCCAGAGGAACATTGAATTCGTGAGGATTAAAAATGTCCCCGCGTCGCTGCTAATGCTTTACCTGCCCCAGATGCTCGTAAACCTGCTTGTGGACTTTTTGTATTTCGGGATAAAAAACAGAAGGTGGAGGGCCTTTATAAGGGCCAAGCGGGATGCGGTAACGGCCCTTCCGAGATTTCTCGCAAAGAGAAAGACCATAATGAGGGAAATAAAAAAGGTGAAGGCCTCTTACGTCAGGTCAATCATCACCCCTCTGTTGTCAGAGGATAACAAAAATCTTTTCGCTATAAAGCTTAAGAAATTCTTCCTTTAAAACGCGCCTCGGCAATGCCGGCTGGATTGCGCGACAGTGGTTGCGGATTTACGCCTCCGCTGGTCTCCTGTCCACCGCGCCCTTAATTACGTTTTTATACTCAAGGAACACCATGTCCTCAAGCATCTTTCTCGTCGGCTGGTCAATGGGGTGCACGAGGTCCCTGTATGTGCCGTCCTTCATCTTCTTTGCGGGCATTGCTATGAAATAACCGCTTGTGCCCTTTATCACCTTTATGTCCCTTATCACGAAACAGTCGTCCAGCTTTATTGACACATACGCCTTCAACTTCTCATCCCCGTCAACCGGCAACACCTTGATATCCGTTATCCGCATATAGCCCCCCTCAGGTTGTGTTTAACCTACGATGTATTAAACAGGACAAACTTTCCTGAAATAACAGGAAACGATATTTCCGCACGGTTTTAAGGCAATGCCTTTTAAACCGATTATATTTGTTATAATTTTATAAATAATGCAATAACAATGCCATGTGTAGACATTAAAAATTTCGTTTAAAATCACACTGTTTTTTTAAACTCAATCAATGCCGCGAGCAGGGATTCACATTTTTCTATGCATCATGCATGGAAAATGTGGTGAACCGTTGATGTGATAATCCACGGGGACATGATGGCGATTGTTTTACCGCGATTGACATTATTTTTGTTTTGGATTAACCTTTTACTGCCATGGCAAAACAGCTCACTTACAGACTCGCCGGCGTTGACATAAACGAAGGCGAAAGGCTTGTTTCCCTTATAAAGCCGCATGTCAGGAAGACCTACATAAAAGGGGTCCTCGGCGACATAGGCGGATTCGGCGCGTTTTTCAGCGCCGCGTTCAAGGGCATAAAAGACCCTGTCCTCGTATCGTCAACCGACGGCGTGGGGACGAAGCTTAAGATCGCCTTCCTTGCCGACATCCATTCAACTGTCGGCATTGACCTTGTCGCAATGGGGGTTAACGACATACTGTGCTCAGGGGCAAGGCCGTTATTCTTCCTTGACTACTTTGCGACCGGCTCGCTTGACGCGAAGACGGCGTCAACCGTCGTAAAGGGCATTGCAAAGGGCTGCACTATCGCCGGCTGCGCGCTTGTGGGGGGCGAGACCGCCGAGATGCCCGGGTTTTACGCGAAGGGCGAATACGACATGGCGGGATTCGCGGTCGGCGTTGTTGACAGAAAAAAAATAATCAGCGGCAGGGGCATAAGGCACGGGGACAAGATCATCGGGCTTGCCTCAACAGGGCTTCACAGCAACGGATATTCGCTTGCGAGAAAGGTTTTATTTGACCTGAAAGGCCTCAACGCCGGGAGCCGGCCCATGGGATTCAAAAAAAACATTTCAAAAACGCTCCTTGAGCCGACAAGGATATACGTAAAACCCATGCTAAAACTCATTGAGCGTACAGATGTCCTCGGCATAGCCCACATAACGGGCGGGGGTTTTACCGAGAACATCCCAAGGGTGCTGCCAAAAGGTCTTAAGGCCCGCATAGAGCTCGGCTCATGGCCAAGGCCCAAGATATTCAGGTTGATACAGGACTCCGGCTCAATTGAAGACAGCGAGATGCTAAGGACATTCAACTGCGGGATTGGCATGGTCGTCATAGTAAGGCCCAAAGACGCGGGCCGGGCAAAAACACTGCTAAGCTCACTCGGCGAAAGGCCGCACATAATAGGCGCGATAGAACGCTCTGAAAAAAAGACGCCTCATGTTGAATGTATCGGGGCTTTAAGCTCATAAAACTTTCGTATAAACCGGCATCCGGCTGATAAATGAAAAACATCGGCATACTCGCCTCGGGCAGGGGCTCAAACCTTCAGGCGATAATAGACGCAATTGAGGCGGGCCGTCTCAATGCCGAGATAAAGATTATCATCTCGGACAATCCCTTTGCCTTTGCCGTTGAGAGGGCCCGGAGGCACAATATCCCGTTCAGGACAATCGCAAAAAAAGAATTTCCGCTGCGCGAGGACTTTGACAGGGCGGTTGCCGGGCATTTAAAGGAGCAAGGCGTTGAGCTTGTCGTGCTTGCGGGTTATATGAGGCTCCTCTCGGGCGTTATGATTAAAGAATTTCCCATGCGCATCATAAACATCCACCCGTCGCTCCTGCCGAGCTTTACGGGCCTTGACGTGCAAAAAAAGGCGCTTGACTGGGGGGTTAAGTTCTCCGGATGCACAGTGCACTTCGTTGACGAGGGGCTTGATTCGGGCCCTATCATAATACAGGCCGTTGTGCCGGTATCGGATTCAGACACCAAGGAAACCTTGAGCGAGAGGATACTCAGGGAAGAGCACAGGATATATCCAATGGCAATCAAACTCCTGCTTGAGGAAAAGATATCGGTTAGGGGCAGAAGGGTTTTTATCAAGGACGCCGAAGAACCGCAATCCGCCGTTGAAAACCCTGTCGTTACCATATGAAAAAGGCCTCAAACGGCCCGCCCGTGATTGTCAGCGCCTGCCTCGTAGGCGTTAAAACAATATACAACTTAGGCCATGCATTGGCA
>JBBTGV010000052.1:0-45443 GCA_038041305.1 Deltaproteobacteria bacterium
CGCCCAGCTATCGAACCTTTCCTTCAAAGCAAAAGAGATTTTCTAAAACTTGGGGCAGAACTGGAAGCTCTCGCCAAGTTAACATCTAAGTGTAAGCCTGTCGCAGACTACAGGAAACGGCTTAAAAGGGCCATTGAGCTATCAAATGGCTTAGTTCTCCATCTGCCTCCTTCAGGAAAGGTAATATCAACACCGAGCGTAAGTACTGATTTATTCCTACCATCAATCCCTGACCTGCCATCCAAATTGATCCCCAATCCACTTGTTGGTTGGAGGAGCAAGCTTGAAGCTTTTACAAACGAGTATCCTTTTGACAAATCTGTTTTCATCATGGTCAAATATAGAGATAGAAATGAAGCTCTGATAAAGGCTATCAAATCGATACTCTCGAAAAATGGGCATCATGGAATACTTGCCTCAGATCACAATTTAACAGACGATCTCTACAATCCAATTGCCTGCCTTCTGTGTTGTTCAAAGGGAATCGCCATTTTCGATGAAGCTGAGGCTGATCAAAAATTCAATCCAAATGTCGCCTATGAGCTTGGTATGCTTCATTTACTTGGGCGAGAATGTCTTATCTTAAAACATCAATCATTGCAAAAGCTCCAAACAGACATTATTATGAAGCTCTGTCAGGAATACAATACGGTCAAAGAGGCTCGCTCGTATGCGCAAAATTGGATTGTTCGTTTCTGAAATTAAGCTGACAAAAGTTTTCTCTCCTTTTATATCATTTCGCTATAATCAACCACAATTCCGTCGTCGGTTTTTTCATAGTAGATAATCTTTGTCCTTATGTTTTCGATATGCTCCTTTTTTAGTTTGTACGTCTCGGGTTTTATGGAAACCGGTGTGTCGCCTCGTTATCCCCAGTTCCCTCGCCACGTCGGTCTGAGAATCGATGAACGGGTATGAAAGGAGCCTTTCATACCTCTTTGCCTCGTGGATCGGGCACTCGCAGGTCTTTGGGGGTCTTACGGCTGGGCTTCCTCTGCCGGGGTGGAATAACTTTCGTCTGTTTTAGTTTTGGAATCGGCAAGTTACAAAAGCAGGGGTAGAAAAGAAACACTATAGGGTATAAGGGTTTGTTTGTCCGTCCCTCTCTTGCTATAATCGGAAACGGTTCAAAAGGAACCCAAGATTGGAGTCTGAAGCAGGGCATGAAAAAGATATATAAAAATAGAATCGCTGCGGGAATATTTTTTTCTTTCGTGGCTTTTTCTTTTTCCATTTACGGCTGTGCAGCCGGGAAACCGGCTTCTGTAACCACTCCCATAAAAATCAAGGGAGAAAAAGAGATACTCGTTGCGAGGGATATCGGCGGGGGATTGCCTTTTTCTCTCATTAGGTGGTGTGGAAATAACGCGCTTTTGATCTATGGTGGAGAATTCGGCACGCAGTGGGTGGACATAAAGGGGAACAAGGCAACTATAAGCACTAACAGCGCCGATTATCCCGTAGACTGCACACCTGACGGGAAATGGGTCTTATATGCGGATAGGAATAGTGCGCGGGAATATAGGGATAAGGAGGGTCGCACTCCTGAGAATATCGTTGACGAAGGTCCCGGATGGCACGGGTCTGTGATGGATCTGTATCGCTACGAAATAAAAACCGGCACGCGGCAGAAATTCGCGGTGGTGCGTGACGACAGCAGTGCCCTAATATCGCCTGACGGGTCGAAGGTATTGTTTGGAAACAGACATGATTGGGACATCGAGATGCCGGAGCCGAGATGGGAGCCCATGTGGCTTACTAACGAATGGACCTATTTCAATGCTCGCTGGCTTTCTGATTCTTCCGGCGTAGTAACGCTGGTATGGAATGCCAACGCCAGCCTCGGTGTGGAAATTTTCGGCAAAAATGGGTGGGCAAAGGAATTCAGTCTGGACATGATCAGATCGGATCCGAGGGCCAATGTTTCCCTTGAAGCCGCGGATAAAAATAACGTCCTCCATTTTACGACTGTGGAGGATTATCCGGCAAGTAACCTTTCAAGGAGAATTTATAACTTCTTTAGTTGCAAGATAAAACAAAAGGATTTGATTTGCGGTTTGAGGGAGGGAATCGAAGAGGAAGAAGGCGATAACATTCTCTCCATCACGCTCCTGCCCAACGAAGATGTAATCTTCAAGAAAGAGGAGGATAACTGCGTACGCCGTGTAAAGCGCCGCAAGACCGTCGCCGAATGCATAGCTGATACACGGTATGGAGATGTCGTATATCTTGACATTGATTTGATAGAAATCTCCCCGGACGGGAGGTGGATGGCTTTCAGACGCGGAAAATTACCGCCACAGGGCAACAGGTTTTACGCCTATCAATATGACCTATTTGTAATCGAAGTCGGAAACGATTAGAGGGAGGGATCCGTGGGAGGGTTGAAAAGGACGATAGATTTGAATTTCATGGAACCTGTTAATTATCCGAAAGGCGATAAATACGGGGACCGTAGCGGAACCCATTACGGAATTGATTACCTCGCCCCGCGCGGAACGGCCGTTAAGGCGAGCGAAGACGGCGAGGTTGTAAGGGGGGCATTCAATTCAACTTATGGGCACCTCGTTATCATCAATCATACCCCAATGGCTAAAGAGAACCAACGGCATATCTACACGCTATACGCTCATCTTTCAGGAACGAACGTGAGCGGCGGGCAAGAGGTTAAGAAAGAAGAAACTATCGGTTATGTCAGCAATACCGGTAAAACATACAGCACCACCGGTGGAGACGGGAGCCATCTTCATTTCGAAGTAATAGACACGGGAGAAAAAGGCGGAAAAATGAATTGGGGGACATTAGGCCCAACAAACTACGAAAAGCATGTGAATCGCGTAAATCCGATGAATTACTTTGGTCGTGTCACCACCATAGAATACCATTTGTCCGAAGAAGAGATGAGGAAGATCGAGGGTAGTCTCGACATAGACCCCGTCATTGACTTTAAGCGCGGGATTTACCGCTTTGACCTGTATCTTGGTAAAAAGAAGGTCGGTTACTTTGATAAGAGCCACAAGGAAGTCAGTGTGAAACTGTCTCCGGAGGAATTGGATGGAATTCTTAGAAATCCTTTTCCGCCAGGAAGGGATTCCAAGAAGATAGTAGAAATAAAAATCTAAGCGGTTAAATATCCTAACATCTTAATCTGCTTCTCCCGCTTCCGATAAGGGTTATCGGCCTAAGGCTCCTTTCCGAGACGGGTGGTATTTCATTAACCGACAGAGTGGAAAGGATGCGAGAGAAGCGACATTCTCTATCATCCTATTGAACTCCCTCTCCTGCCTTGCCGGTTCCTATATCATGAGAAGCGGCCTCAGGCGCCGCTCCGAGAAGTAGCGGATTGCCCTCTGGTCTTTAAGTCCCAAAAGCGTCCTCTGGATTTCATCGGGCAACTTCAGAAGCCCCATAATCTGGCTTACCCTTGCCCTCGTTATCCCGAGTTCCTTCGCAACGTCGGCCTGAGAGTTAAGGAGCCTTTCATACCTCTTTGCCTCGTGGATCGGGCATTCGTAGGTCTTTGGGGGTCTTACGGGCGGGTTTCCTATGCCTATGAACCGCTTCCGGTCCCTTTTCCCCTGGTAGATTTCGAACTCCTGCCACCATGTGCGGCTTTTGCAGTGCATGTCTGGCAACCGGAGCCAGACTTGACGCTCAGGCGAACACACGGCCTGGGCTGTTAACGCCTCATCGCTTGCGGTGGGGCGTTTTTTATTTAATCCAGCCTTTTTTCGCGAAAGCGACCTCATCCCAAAGAGCGCCCCGGTTGCATAACCCTCCTTGATTTATATAACATTAGGTGTTATAGTGTTATAAAATGATTAAATCCTTTGCTGACGGGGAAACCGCCAATCTGTATCTCACGGGTAAAAGCAGAAAGTTTTCTTCGGCTGTTTGCAAAATAGGAATCAGGAAGCTGGATTATCTGAATGCGGCCGGAGCGCTCATGGATTTAAAGGTTCCGCCAGGCAACAGACTGGAGCAATTAAAAGGCGAGTATAAAGGTAAATACAGCATCAGGATAAACGACCAATACAGAATTGTATTCAGATTCGTTGACTGCGACGCTTATGACGTGGAAATAACCGATTACCATTAACGAGGAGACAATATGCATAACCTTAAAAGAGAGCCGACACACCCGGGGAAAATCTTGAATGAGGATTTTCTCAAGCCTTTAGGGCTATCCCAAAGCGCTCTTGCAAAAGAGATCAGCACGACCTTCAGGACTGTAAACGAGGTGGTAAACGAAAAAAGGAATATCAGCCCGGAGATGGCGATTAAACTATCGAGATATTTCGGGACATCCGTTGAGCTGTGGCTGAATCTTCAAAATCAATACGACGTCTACAGGATACGCATTAGAAAACCAGAGATGCTTGAACGCATAAAACCATACGCCAAATCGCACAAGAAAGTGGCGTGAGGGGCGCGTTGCCGGAAGGAAGTAAAGGTGGGCCGTGCCCACCCTACGTGACTACTCATATTCATGCGGTTGTTGTTCCCCAAGCCGCCAATCGGGACAACTGGGAGAGGATGCTGATTCAACACCTTCAACCACCCATGAATCAGCAGTTCCGGTAAAGACCTTGTGAAAGGAACGTTTAGTGTCTTTTTCCTCTAAAATAGAGTGGACTGAGGCAACATGGAACCCGATGACCGGATGTTCGAAGGTCAGCGATGGTTGCAGGAATTGCTATGCCGAACGCCTCGCAAGGCGTTTAAAGGCAATGGGCAATCCTCGATATGAGAATGGTTTTGAGATTACTCTCCATCACGACCTTGTAGAAATGCCTCTGAGCTGGAAGACCCCGCGTATCATTTTCGTCAATTCCATGAGTGACCTGTTTCATGAAAGAGTGCCAGTATCGTTTATTAAGAGAGTCTTCGATGTCATGACGAAAGCAGACTGGCATGTATTCCAGATTCTTACAAAACGCTCAAAAAGAATGGCTGAGATAGCTTTAAAGCTTTCTTGGCCTGAAAATGTCTGGATGGGCGTCACAGTCGAATCTCAGAAATATTGCCATCGCATTTCAGACCTTGAAAAAGTCCCTGCTCATGTGAGATTTCTCTCGATTGAACCGATGTTGTCCCCAATCTCTCAACTTTCACTAAAAAATATCGACTGGGTTGTCGTGGGTGGAGAGTCCGGGCCCGGATGTAGAGCCATGAAAGCAGAATGGGCCCTCTCAATCAGGGCGGAGTGCAATGCCGCTCATGTGCCCTTCTTTTTCAAACAGTGGGGTGGTGTACGGAAAAAAAACAATGGAAGGCTCCTCGACGGCAAGACGTGGGACGAGATGCCGGAAGCGCTGTCTTTAAGGTTAAAAGTATGTCCAAGTCTTTTACCTGCATAGATAACAATTGTCCAAGCAAGGACAACGACGATTACAATTGCGCCCATGCGAGTGGGGGAGATGGTGGGGTCGTCCAATGCGTTGATAAATGGGCTAACGATAAATTTTCCTATTTTGATAGATACCTTGGTGCCACAAGAAAGGCAAGAGCCAAGTATGTCAAGAATGGAAATGCGGTTTATATTGACCTCTTTTCGGGACCCGGCCAATGCCGCATTAAAAACATACAAGAAGAGATTCCCGGCGGAGCTCTCAGGGCATCCAAACTACAGGAGGCTCCTTTTAACAGAATTATCCTTAACGACCTATCGGCCAACAACGTCAAGGCTATAAAACAACGCATTAAGAATGCTGAAGTTCAGAATGGCGATGCGAATACTGTTGTGGATGCTATTGTTAAAGACCTCTTGTCGGCACAATACGACAAGCTACATTTCGTTTTCCTCGATCCCTTCTCCCCAGCAAATCTGAAGTTTCAAACGATCAAGAGTCTCGCCAGTTTGAAACGGGTAGATATCATGATTAATTTTCCTATTGGGCCGATACGTCGCAACTATAAAACGTGGCTTAAAAAAGACGGGACGATTCTTGATGAGTTTTTAGGGACGGCGGATTGGCGTCAGGCTGTTCAAGGGGTTTCGGAATCCGCCTTTTGTAATAATATGATTGATATTTATTACAGTCAGCTTAAGAAGATAGGTTTTCCTGAAGAAGGTCTTGGCATTATAGACGAAAAAGGGAATAGTTATCTTGGCGCAAACATAGCCGCTGTAAGGAATTCAAAGAATGTCCTCCTTTATTATCTGATACTTGCCTCAAAGCATAAGCTCGCCGCTAACATTTGGCAGAGCATACTTAAAACTGATCCGAGTGGGCAGAAATATTTTTTTTAAATCAAATGAAACGACAGTCGCCTAAATACGACACATCAGGATTCATCGAGGCCCAGCACGAGCCGGGTTCCCGTGGGCAGGTTCTTAAAAACAAGCTCGGCATCAAAAGCAAACGGGAAATGGAGCGCATCGAATGGGAGGCGCAGATAAAGGCCCTGTCCGAGATTGCAGGGAAGTATGGGAAGAAGCACCGATTCACGGCCAAGGACATCTGTAAAATCCATAAGGTCTGGCTCGGCGATATATACGAATGGGCGGGCAAGTACCGGCAGGTCAATGTCAGTAAGGGAGACTTCCAGTTTGCGGCATCGGTCTACGTTCCCCGATTAATGGATGACCTCGAGAAAGGCCCGCTTAAGAAATTCACTCCCTGCAACTTCAAGGCAGTCGAAGAAACCGCGAAGGCCATTGCTACCGTTCATGTGGAGCTTGTGCTTATCCATCCATTCAGGGAAGGAAACGGCAGGGTTGCCCGTCTTCTGGCCGACTTAATGGCTATGCAGGCCGATTATCCGCCCCTCGACTATTCGGATTTGGAAAAGGGTCAATGGAAGAAATATATTGCGGCAATCCATGCAGGGCTGAGCAGGGACTATGAGCCTATGACGCGGCTTTTTACCGGCCTAATCGAGAAAGCCTCTTCGCTTCGGAAGGGGAAATAGCACCGACCCGCTTTTCGTATTCCTCAAGGACATGCGTAGAGGCGATATGAACCCCCTCAACCGAGGTGGAGGACGTGACGGAAGTGATTATGCGCTCCCATCTTTCCTTAGGGTCTTTGAGGTAAGGATTAGTCTCAAGCAACGATTTATTTCCCATACAAACATTATACTACACAAGGCGGTTTGTTTGAAGCAGATTATACCTTCATCTCAAACTCCTCCATAAGCTCGCCAATAACAGCCTGCCTTTCCATTGTCGACTCCAGTCCCGCAATCCGTAGCAGGGTCTTCCCTGAGAACCGCCTGATAATGTCATCGTCCTGACAATGCCTCATGTATTCCACGAAGTCATCGGGCAAGACATTGGCTATCTTCATCAACTGGGATATCCTGGCCTTGGAGACCTTGAAGTGTTGGCTGGCGTGTCGGTAGGTTCTTTGTGGGTCTTCGGTTAGGAACGCCTTGACATTGAGGGCCTCGGCGACGATGTTCTTTTGAATCGGCTTCGGAGGCAGTGGTCTGGCTGGCAAGGGCTCCCCTAAAACTATCTGGGTTTGCCTTCCCCTATATTTATACATCGCCACAAGTAGCTGTATTATTTGGGCTTTTTGAGTTCGTTTTCCGTCCAGTTCGGGGAGCCGCAGGCGCTCAATTGCAACTGGTAGCGCGTGCACCCCATTAAAAAATGAATGCCCTTAGGCAATTGCGCAAGAAAAGGCAAGGGAGTCTGAAGCCCCGGCCCTTTTCTTGTTTTTTTTACGATTATAAGGGGGAAATCCTGGCGGATTTAGCTTACTGGCGCAAAGTCAAAAGTGTAGGTGATGGTGAAGGTCTCCACATCCTTAAGCCTTGAGAACTTCCATTTAAGTATTCTTGAAAGTATCGCGTCCCTTAATTCCTGGGAATCAAGCGTTGAGGAAACAAGATCGGCCGAGGCGACCTTGCCGTCCGCCGAGATCGTTATCTTTACGGTTATCTTTCCCTTAAGGAACGGATTGTCCCTTATCGCGTTGTTGTACAGGTATTTTAACCCGCCGACATAGCCCCTTATGGTCTTGTAGACCTCTGCCTCGTCCCGCATCCTTGATGAAACGGTCTGGCCCTTCTTGCCCGCCCTGCCGCCTTCAAGGTTTACGACGTCTTTCTTTTCCTTAAGTATCTCCTCCTTCATCTCGCCGGCGGTCTTTTTGGCGACCTGCGTGCCTCCCATGACCTCCTTTGAGATCTCCTCCATCTTTGAGAACTCTTCGGACCTGTATCTGCTCATCATCTCATCAGACTCAAGCCGGCCTTCCTCTGTCCTTACAAGCGGGCTTGAAATGCCGCGCACGTCCGCAAGCACATCAAGGCCCTTAAGCGCGTCGGGCATCCCCCTGCCGCCTATTACGCTCAAAAGCCCCTTTGACATGACCTTTTTGCGTATCGCGGCCTTTTTCTCAACCGCCGCCTTTTCAACAGGCGCCTCCTCCTTTGCCGCTTCTTTCGGCTCTTCCGCGGGCGCCTCGGAAACCTTCTCCTCTGCGACAGGCGCCTCCTCTGCCTTTGGCTTCTCAACTTTTTTCGGCTTAGGAGGCTCTGTTATAAGCCGGGCAAACCTCGCGGGCATTTTTCTGAGCACCTCTATGTCATCCGTTTTCTTTATCTCAATCGTTGATAAAAGCCCCATAGCCACTATGGCTACGAAAGAAAGCGCAAGGCTAAGATAGTAAAAGGCGTAGTCTTCCTTTGGTATTAGTTTTTTCCTTAAGGACTTGTCAATCTTTTCATATTTTATCTTTGGCCTTTTTGCCTTTGGAAGGGATGCCTCCTTTGTCAGCTTGGCCGCGTCCGCGTAATTGAATGAAATGCTTAAGTTGCCGGAGGCAAGTACGAACGGCTGCTCGTGCGGAAGCTTAAGGAGATAGGAGGTATGCCCCTTGCCCGCCTTTTTTATAAGCCCAAGCTCAATAAGGCCGTTAACGGGAATGATCTCTTTGCCGACGGTTATCGTTGCGTCAAGGTTTCCGGGTATTGTAAGGGCGTAATTTGTCCTGCCCCCGAAGGAAGAAAGCGAAATAACGGAAACGCCGGGCGCCAATGGGGTTATGTCCGGTCCCTGCGGGGCCTTTCCTTTAAAGGCGCGGCCTAAGCCGGCCCGCCCGATTTCAGGTATGACCTCTTCAGTGGCGCCCAGGCCGTTGTCTATAGTTGCAAAAAGGACTTTTTTGCTCTTATTCACTGGATATCACTGCCAGAGATATTCCGTTGTATCCGGCCTGCCCGCATGTGTACATCACCTTTTTGAGAAGGGCAAACGGGATGCTCTTGTCGCCCTGAACAATTACCTCTCCGCTGAACTTAATATTGGGGTTGTTCTGGGCAATGAAGGCAAGCCTTTCCGTATTTTTATTGAGCGCTTCAAGAAGCGGCGCTATCACATACTCGGTCTTTTTAATCTCGTCTTCAACCACCGCCACCGCCTCCCCTTCCGCGATTATGTCGTTTGTTGAGATCTGTATTATAAACCTCTGTTTCGGGGTCTGCGTTGATATTGACACGGGCAGCCGAAGGCTCTTGTCAACGGTCATTATCTCGCCTTCCGACGAGAAGCTCTTAAGAAGGAATAGAAGTATGATGGTAAACATGTCCATCATGGAGGTCAGCGTGAGCGCGGCCTCTACGTGTCTGGATTTCCTGTCTTTTGTCCTTGACCTTACCGCCATTATTCAACCTTTCAGCGTCCCGAAACCCTTTGGTTAAAAACCTTCCAACGCGCCTCAGGCTATTCGTTTTCTCCGAGGGATACCGCGGGGAACAGAAACCTTCTTTTCCTTACCTCGTCCTTTAAAACAGTCGTTTCCCTTGCCGCGTCCATGACCTTTACGACAAGATCGTAGGCGGTCTCCTGATCAAAAAGCAGTATCACCTCTTCCTGCGATGGGTATCTGTCCTTTAACCTCACAAGCTCTTCGGTTAAACCGTTGAAGTCGTATTTATCGTCCTTTAAAGGCACCTTTATGCCCGGACCGAGGCCGCCCAGCTCAAAGCCGCTTTTTGTAACCTTTATCGCAAGGAGTTTTTGTTCGGATGAGCCGCCCCCGCCTCCCCCCTGCGCCTCCTGCGGAAGATAGATGTCTATGACGGCTGTCTTTACAAAGACCGCGGTCAGCAGAAGAAATGGGATAATGATTATAAAAATATTCATTATGGGGGTAAGGTTTAAATCCCCCTCCTCTGCCCTGTGATGACTTCTTTTGCTCGGCCTGTATGCCATAAAAAGCCTCTATGAAAAGTAGTTATGCCCCTGAGAAGGAAATCCGGGGCCTATTCCTCTGTCGGGTGCTGCGCGGGCTTGTGTTTTGGCGGCTCTTTGTGTTCTTTTGGGTGTTCTTTTGGCGGCTCTGGCAGGGCAGGCTCGTGCCTTTGCCTGAGGAGTTCCTTCTTTTTTGCGATGAGATTAATGAGCTTTACCGAGAACTCGTCAATCTCGTCCGTAATCTTATGCGCCCTCGCCGTAAGGAGCGAGTACATTATCAGCAAGGGGATCGCAACGATAAGGCCGAAGGCCGTCGTATAGAGCGCGACGGAGATGCCTTTTGCGAGAAGCTCGGCCTTCTGCGACGGCTCAGCGCTGCCGACCGCCGAGAACGCCTGAATAAGCCCCTGTATCGTGCCGAGCAGGCCCAGCAGGGTCGCTATGTTAGCGAGGGTCGCCAAGTAGCTTATCCTCTTGTCTATTGAAGGCATGACCTCAAGCACCGCCTCGTCTATCGCGTTCTGCACCGCCTTTTCATCGCCCCTTGCGGCCGATATGCCGTTATGCAGGATCTTAAGAAGCGGGATACGGAGGTCCTTGCACTGGCCCGCCGCCTGCTCCATGTGGCCGTCCTCTATGGAACGGCTTATCCTGTCCCACAGGGCGTGCGCGTCCACGTTAAAATTAAAGAGCAGGAGTTTCGTCCGTTCAATCAGTATCGCAAGCCCGATAACCCCTGAAGCGAGTATCGCGTACATGAATATTCCGCCGTCAAAGAAGAATGAGGCTAAAGATTGAAGCATTTTCGTCTACCTCCTTGGATCATTGGTTAAAGTGAAAGGTTTTTTTGTTCTATCTCGCGTCGTATGCCGGATAAACAGGCTTAAGTATATCCTGCAAAAAGCTCTTTTTCAAAAACTCGTCCCTCCAGAGCCTTGCCCTCGGCACAATGAATATCACGCGCGGCTTTTCTATCGTGCCTTCTATTTTTATCACGCGCTCAATAATCTCCTGAGGCGTTTGATCGGCCCCGGGAGGGTGCGCGCCGTTGAACATGTCGCCGGAATCAACCGCGCTCAGAAGCACCGATAATGCAAAAAGGGCAGGGACGAGCCGTTTCATTTAAGCCTCCCCTTTGCCTCAATCCTTGAGGATACGACGTCTATCCATGCCTTAAGCTCGTCCGAGCCCGGGCCTCCTTTTGCAAAGGC
Source organism: Deltaproteobacteria bacterium (assembly GCA_038041305.1). Classification (GTDB taxonomy): domain Bacteria; phylum Desulfobacterota; class GWC2-55-46; order GWC2-55-46; family GWC2-55-46; genus JBBTGV01. The sequence continues at coordinate 11,362 of JBBTGV010000052.1, forward strand.
GAGCAGGTAGTTTGCAATGGCGTTGTCAAGGTCCTCAAGATACAGTTCGTATATTATGCCCATATTTTTATACACCGTTGCGTCGTTGGGGTCAAGTATTGAGGCATCCCTGTATGCGGCAAGCGCGGCCTCGTAGTTGTAAAGCTTAAGAAGCGTCTGCGCCTTGCCTGTAAGTATCCGCGGGTCTTTTTTGTCGGCCTCGTAAGCCGCATTGAAATATTTCAGCGCCTCCTGAAATTCGGCGTATTTATATAGAAAGACCCCCATGCTGTAGTTTATCTCAGGCTCCGTTGGAGACAGGCCTTCAAGCATTTTAAAGTATTTGAACGCCTCTTGCCTGTTATTGAGCCTCTGGTGTATTCCCGCAAGGTTCAGCAGCGTCGTCTTGCCCTTTTCATGCTCAAGGGCCAGCTTGAGGTTGTCCGCCGCGCTTGAATCCCTGCCCTTCAGCATCTGGACGGCGCCGATTGCGCCGTAGACCTTGTCCTTTGGGCCGTTATTTTTGAGCGCGGAGTAAAACTGCTGCTCCGCCCTCTCAAAGTCCTTGTGCTTAAGGTATATGATCCCGGCGTTATAGTGCGCGTCCCACCTCGCGGGGTCAATTGACAGTATCTTTTCGTATATAAGGAGAGAGGCCGCCGGGTTTGCCTCCATGTGTCCGAGCGCCTTTTGAAGGTACCCGTTTATGGCATCGTCCGTTGAGGGGGCGTCCGGTTTTTGTTCCTGTTTCTGCGCCTCCCTTGCCTTTTCCTTAAGCCGCATCCCCCTTGCCATGGCGTCAAGCTCGGCAACCTCCGGGACGATGGCGCTGCCCTTTATCGTAATGGGCCTTTGCGGCGCGGCGCAGCCTGCGATGAACGCGGCCATAATAAGCGCCAATCCAAAGATCCTCATCTCGCGCCTCCCTTGGCAATTGCCGGGGACGCCGGGTCCGGGTATAAAAACGCGGGGTCAAGGCCCTGCTCCGCGAATGCCCTTCTGTATATGGCCGGTTTAAGGGTCTTAAGGCGCTCAAAGCATTTTTCAACCCATTCGTTCTGAACCATGAGCTTTACGCCGGCCCTAAAGCAGTTCCCGTATGCGGACAACGCCTGTTCGTCGTACTGGATGGCCTTTTCTTCAAGGAGGAAGTTGTATTCCTCAAGCTCCTCTGCATTTAAATCACCAGGCCTTTCCGACGACAGTATGGAATCCTTGAAGTTCTCAAGGGCGAGTCCCATCGGTGAAAAGACCTCCGGGTAGATCTCTGGCATCTTGTAGGCAAGGACCTGCGAGTAGTTTTTTACAAGGCTGTTAAGGAGGTCCGCCTTTTTCTTGATCGTCTCCTCAAAAGGCTGGCTGAGCTTCAGCTTGAGGAACGCGTCAAGGCCTTCCTCAAGGATCTTAAGCCTTGCCCTGGCGAGATGGAGGTTTCTTATTTCCGCCTTCTCTTCAACGAGCGTTCTTAGGGTCAGCCGTCCGTCGTCAATATTTCCGAGCTTAATCTGCACGAGGCCGAGCTTGTATCTTGCCTCTATTTCCATTGCCTCGGACAGGGGCACTATGGAAAGATATTTTTTCAGGGCCTCTGCCGCCTTTTCATATTCAGAGGCCTTTTCATACAGATTGGAGGCCAGAAAGACGAGCCTTGCGGAGTCCTCTGACGCGCCGAACACCGTGGAGGCGTTTTCATATATGGAGGCCGCCTTTGACGGGAATGCATTTTCAATGGACCTTGCCGCTTCAATAAGGAAAGAGGCCGAGGTCTTTGAGGCGGGATAGGTCTTTATGATGCGCTTTACGGCGGCCTCAAGGGCGTCCGTGTCCCCGGTCTGCATGTATATCCTCCCAATCTGCAGAAGCGAGACCTCGGCCACGGACGAGGTCGGATTGGTTGAGAATGTCTCGTCAAACTTCCGTGCGGCCTTTTCAAAACTGCCTGCCTTAAGAAGGTCCTCCGCCATCCTGTATCTCACAGCGAGGAGTTTTTCCTTTGCCTCCGGATCAGAGGCCGGTATACCCTTATAGACATCCTCCGCGTCCTGAAGCCTGCCCTCCGCGATAAAGGTCTCCGCGATTTTTTTATTGGCCTTTGAGGCGTCCCTTCCCTTGACGAGCTCCTTAAGCCTCTGTCTCGCGGCATCGTAGTCTTTTATGTCGCTGTATATGTCGGCCAGCTTGTACACGGCCCTTTCAAACGCGCCGTGGGACGCGATATCGTTTTTGTAGCGCTGGAAGAGACCGTCGGCCTCCTTTGACACCGCTGCCTTGTCCTCCGTATTTTCATAGAAAAGGAATTCATAGCTTAAAAAGGCCGAGTACGCGATCTTCCCCCTTTCCGCGCCATCGGGGAAGAGGGCCGCCGCCTCAGAGAACTCCTTTGCGGCCCCGGCGTAGCCCTTCGCGTCCCAGAGGGCCTGCGCAAGGTGGAGTTTAACCTCTTTGTATTCCTCTGCCTTCGGATAAGCCTGCAGGAGCAGCGAATACCCTTCTATGGCCTGATTAAGCTCCCTTTCACCGCCGGGCTTTTTGCCGGCGAGGTGGAGCTTCCTGAAGAGGTCAAGCATCGTCTCCTTCAGCATCTCGTCAAGCTCAACCGCCCCGTTAGGGTGGTTTTTTCTGTACCAGCGCGTAGTGGGGTTTGTGAGATAGGCCAGCTTAAGCCTTGTGGTTATCTCGGATTTTTCATCCCCGGTCCTTTCATACAGGTCGGCCAGGTCGTTCAGTATGAACGCAAGCTCCGGCCTTTCGGGAAAGAGCTCCGTATAGTAGGTGAAAACGATTATGGCATCCGCAAACCGGGTCTGTTCCGCAAACAGCTCGCCGAGCCTTTTTAATACAAGCGGCATGTAATCCCGTTTGCCCCTGCCCTGAAAGTGCTTTAACGCGAGGTGCGGGGTTGAATACCTCGCGAGGGTCATGACAATGCCCGCAAGGCCTTCCTCTGTGAGGGCGTCGGCCTTGGGGTTGCCCTCCCAGTTCATGTCAACTATCTCCATGAAGTAATCAAGGGCCTTTTCATAGTCGCTTGACTTGTAATACACCCAGCCGAGCTTGTATATGACCTTTTCATAGAATGGAGAGGCGGGGTGCGGCATGATCTTCTGGTAGGCGGCCATCGCCTCCGCGGTCTCACCTGTCTCAAAGTAGAATTCTCCGAGCCTGAAATAGACCTCAAGCGCGTACTGGCTCTCGGGATAGTTTTTCAGAAGCTCCTCAAACACGCCGACCGCCTCGTCAATCAAGCCCTGTTCCGAAAGGGCATAGCCGAGGGTATAGTAAAGGGCGTCGGCGTTCTTATCGTAGGAGAAAAGCTTTATTAGTTCGCTGAAGTGGGCTATGAGCTTTGAGTAGTCCTCTTCCGGCGGCGCGGGCGAGGCGGGCAGAGACCCCTTGTTAAAGAGGGCCAAGTCCCTCTCGTATGCGTCCATGAGCGATTTGAACTGCACATCCTTCGCCGCGAGGTATTCTTCCGTTGACCTCAGCACGAGGTCAACGGATAAGTTGTTGTAGTTTGTCTTATCCATGTAATCTTCCCACTTGTGCACCATCACATCGTCGGGCTGAGCGGCCTTCGGCCTCGCCGGCTCAATTGCCTTGGGCATCGGCGCCTCCTTTACCTGAACCGTCGTAGCCGCGCACGCGGGCAGGAATATAAGCAGGAGAAGCAGCAATGACAGGCGGCGTAAAGGGCGCTTCGCCCTTAGGCGCATGTCCGCCGGTTTCGCGTGCGTCGGGTCTTTCACTGTTTTTTTACCGGCGTTGCGGCTTCTTTTTTCACGATGTCCTTTGCCTTGTCCCTGCCGGCCTCTACGACATGTTTAAAGTCGGCAATCTCAAATTTAAGCTTTGTGAACGCGCCTGTCGTCTGGGCGTCAAGCTCCGTCCTCGCTTTGGCAAGGCCCTTTTCGGCTTCGCTCAAGCCCTTTTTGATGCGTTTGTCTATTCCCATGCTGTCGTCCACGACGCCTTTGGCGAGGTTGAGCCTGCTGTCCACCCTTGATTTAAGCCCGGTATAAATCATCTCAAAATATATTTCCTCGTTCTTTTCAAGCCTTGCGAGGTCATGGCCGATCACCTCTATAATCTTTGCCATTGCCAGGAATTCATCGCGCTTGACCTCCTTGGCCCGTCCCGTCGTCATGACCTCAAGTATCGGGCATACGAGGGGCGAGTTCGTGCATTCAAGGTTTTCACCGCCGTCGTATATTATGAGCTTTACGATCTTTTTTTCATCCTCGTTTATGGGCCTCTTGAGGATGTCTTTCCACATGCCGTAGATTATCTTTTCAATGCTTTTTAGAAACTGCGCGTTGGGACCGCCAAGGTTTTCTCCGAGCCTTGAGTCCCGGTCCGTTATCTTATGGCCGGCCTGAAGCACGGTCCTTATCTTGCGGACCGTCTTCTCAACGCGCTGCGAGGTCCTCTCCAGCCCCTTTGCCGCATTCTTAAGGTATGTCCTTTTCTCTTTAAGTTCCTGCTCTTTCCGGAGCAAGCCTTCCCTCAGATCCTCAATGGTCCTGTAGTGTTTTATGGCAATCTCAACGCCGGGGGTTTTTTTCAGGAGAAAGAGATGCCTCTCCTGCTCCGGCGTAAGCCCCGCGGCGGGTTCTCCAAGCAGGCTCTTTATGTAAACGGACCTCAAGGACTCGTCCTCTATAAGGGCGTCAAGCCTTTTTTGCGCGTCCTCGGTGTCCCGCATAAGCGCGTCAAACTGAACGGCGGCCTGCTCGGCCTTTTCAAGTTTTATGTAAGAGTATCCCGTAAGGGCCCTTGCCTCGCGCGCCTCAGGGGTGTCAAGCGGCAGCGTATTCGCCTCGTTCAGAAGGAGTATCGCTTTTTCATCCGCGCCGAGGCGCACAAGAGACCATCCGGACTTCACAAGCCGTTCCCTGTAAAAAGGGCTTTGGGGGGGGATATTGTTGAATTCATTGAGCGCGGCCTCTGGATTGCCCAGCTCAAAAAGTATCTGGCCGATAAGCAGATGGAGCCTGTCTCTCGCGGCGTCATTGAGGTTTTGCTGCTGCAGCAGCTCCCTCAGGTCGGTCTCCGCGCCCTTGAGCTCCTGCTTCATCACCTTAAGCTGCGCAAGGGCTATCCTTGCGTATGGATAGAGATGGTGTTCAGGAGGCACCTGCTGGAACGCGACCTTTGCCTCCCCTATCCTTTTAAGCTCAAGGAATGAGATGCCTTTGAAATACAGCGACGCGCCGTTGTCCCCGATCTCTTTTCCAAGCTGAATGATGCCTTCGTAATCGCTCTTTTTGTATGCCGAATCAAAGAGGCTGAACAGCAGAGGGTCGCTTACCGGGTCCGATGGGATGGCGATTGAGGGGTAATCGCGCCTGAAAAGCATCTCGTTGTCGGATTGTCTTAGGAGGATGAGGAGCCGTTCTTTTTCCTGCGCCTTTGGGGAGTTTAAGGCGGCGTTTGCCGTATCCGCCGACAGGAGATAGTCTTTGCGGAGATAATGGTAGAGGGCGTTTTGAAACTGGTACTGCTCCATGGTAAGCCTTTTGGTTTTGGAGACGTCTACCTCCTCCGCAAAGAGGTTCAGCGGAAAGACAAGGAAGATAAGAAGAAGGGTTAGGATGTATTTCATTCTTATTTGTTCTGGATCTCAAGCTGCGAGGGCCTTAGCCTTGCCCCTGCCTCGCCCTTCTCAAGGGACAGCTCAATAAAGTAGCTTTTTGAAGGCTGGGTCTGGAGCTTCACCATAAGCTCGCTTTTCTGCAGGGGCGCGCCTTTTATTCTCCAGAAATATATAATCTTGAAGTTGTGGCCTCCCTCGCTGATTGCGCCCGCGTGGATCTGGTGCCTTCCCCCCGCGTCAAGCGCGCTTAGTTCCGAGGCATTGTAGAAATGATTTTTCACGAACACCTCGTTGTCCGAAATCTCAATGGAGACAAGCTCAACAAGGGGCTCTTTTTTGACGACCGTCATGTTGATGGTGGTGTCAGGGTAGCTTTTTATCTCCTGGTCCAGCTTCAGGATGTCCTCGGACACCGCGTTGTAGTCCTTATCAAGCCGCATTATAAGCTCCCTGATGGACTCTTCCCTGCGCGCATCCTCGGCTGAGGCGCGCTGAACGCCTATAACCATTGAAGGCAGGAGTATCGCGGCGGCCAAAAAAATTTTTATTTTTCTATCCATAGGCCATAGGCTTTCATGCCGGCGACGTTGGTTTAACCCGGCCAAAAACCAAGATCCCGCCAATAATCAAAAAGATACCTCTTTGTGAAAGAGTTGTATGATTTGTTATCGGCAGAATACTGGACGGGCAAAAGCCAAAATCCAGAAAAAGAAAACCCTCCGGCCGGCTGCCTTTCAATTGCCCGTTCGGCAAGGGCAACGGGGCTTCAACCGGGGAGGCGTGGTATTTTTCATTTTATCCTGAAAAGACCCTTTAAAGCAATGAAAAAAATGGGTCAACGCGACTGGACATTCGTTTGGTTTTAGCCGTGCCCGGTTTAAAAAAACCTGAGATTCGCACCCGGGCATCTGCCGGGGAAAGGGCGAGCCTTGACAAGAGTTTTTCTTTACTGTAAGTTAAAAACGGCCTTATATTATTTGTTTTTGTCTTTGGTCAACAGGTTAAAAAATTTGCGGAAAAACTTAGACACCCTGTTCATGGCAGAGGCCATAAAAGAGGCTGAAAAGGCGGGAAAAAAGGGAGATATCCCGGTAGGCGCGGTTATCGTAAAAGACAATCGCGTAATCAGCAGGGGGCATAACAGCAAAGAGCTTAACAACGACCCCTGCGCCCATGCCGAGATTATTGCTATAAAAAAGGCCTCAAAGGCCCTTTTATCGTGGAGGCTGAAGCACACAACCCTTTATGTTACGCTTGAGCCGTGCATCATGTGCATGGGCGCTATAATGCAGGCAAGGGTTAAGAGACTTGTCTTTGCGTGCCATGACCCGAAGGCAGGGGCATGCGGGTCATTGTACGACATGTCAAGGGATTTAAGGCTTAATCACAGGCTTATCGTGGACTTCGGGGTTTCAGGCGAAAAGGCATCTGCCCTGCTAAAGGAATTTTTCTTAACATTAAGGGGTAGAGGAGGCGTTAAAAGGCAGGCCCCTGTTTAATCCCGCGCGGGCAGGCTTAAAAAACAAGGAGAACTCTGAGGCATGGCAAACATATCCGATAACATATTCAGGGAATACGACGTAAGGGGGGTCTTTGGCAAGGACCTGACAGAGGAGGTCGCGGAACTCCTCGCAAGGGCCTATGCGATTTATCTGAGGAAAAACTCCCCGGAAAAAGGAGACTTAAAGGTAACCATCGGCAGGGACGTAAGGCTAAGCTCCCCGGCCTTAAGGGATTCGTTTATCAAAGGGCTTAGTTCCAGCGGCATTAACTGCATGGACATAGGCGCATGCCCCACGCCGCTACAGTATTTTTCAATGAACATATTGAAGGTGCACGGCGGGGTGATGATAACCGGGAGCCACAATCCTCCTGAGTACAACGGTTTTAAGATAAGCGTCGGCAAGGAGACCATACACGGCAACGAGATACAGAGGCTTAAGTATGTCCTGAGGGAAGAGGTGCTTAAGGTGGCGGCAGAGGATAAACGGACGAGACACGGCGAGGTTGACTCGTTTGAGGTAATCCCGCAGTACATTGAAAACATAGCAAGGAGGTTTTCGCTCCCGGCGCTTAATACACCTTTAAAGGTCGTGCTTGACTGCGGAAACGGCACCGCTGGCCCTGTTGCGCCAGAGCTTCTAAGGAGGCTCGGCTGCGACGTGATCGCGCTTTTCCCGGAGCCGGACGGTAGGTTCCCGAACCACCACCCGGACCCGACCATACCGGAAAACCTTAAGGAACTCATAAATACGGTAAAAAAAGAAAAGGCGGACTTCGGCGTCGCGTACGACGGGGACGCGGACAGGATCGGCGTTGTTGACGAGAAGGGCGAGATAATCTGGGGCGACAACCTGATGGTGATATTCGCGGGCGCGATATTAAAAAAATCGCCGGGCGCGACCATCGTGGGCGAGGTAAAGTGCTCTCAGGTAATGTATGACGAGATAGAGAGGCTCGGCGGGAGACCCGTAATGTGGAAGACGGGCCATTCCCTGATAAAGGCAAAGATGAAGGAGCTTAAGGCCGCTATGGCGGGAGAGATGAGCGGCCACATATTCTTCGCGGATAAATACTTTGGCTATGACGATGCCATATATGCATCATGCAGGCTTGTTGAGATAATGGCCGAGGAGAGGCAGGCGGATAAGGATTTTAAGTTTTCCCGGCTTTTATCCGGACTTCCAAAGACATTTTCAACGCCAGAGATAAGGATAGACTGCCCTGACAACTTGAAGTTTGATGTGATAGAGAGGCTCGGCGGCATTTTCTCAAAAGGCTCGGATGAGCTTAAGCTGAAGGATGTGATAAGGGTTGACGGGCTGAGGGCTGTTTTTGAGGGCGGGTGGGCGCTCGTGCGCGCAAGCAACACACAGCCGGTGCTTGTCTTGAGGTTTGAGGCAACATCAAACGAACTGCTCAAAAAGGCGAAGGGGTTTGTAAGGGAAGGCCTTAAAACGGCATGGCCCGATGTGGAGGCCGCGTTTTAATAACAAGCGGCCTTTGTTTTAATTTTTACATAAGATAATAAACAGCGCTTCATATTAGACCCCAGATGTCTTAGGCGCGTCATGGACTTATCCATTCCCTCAATTCCGTCCATATTCCGCTGGCGCTAAAATTTTTCATTTCTCCTTCTAATCTTTTTCTTGCCGCAATAATCCCTTAACGCAAAGGCCCTACAATCCTCTGGGCGATACTAAAGATCCTTTTGAATTTAAGGACCATCCTTGTCGTCATCTTAACAGAGGTGATGGTCTTCTGGTTCAAGGACATAGAGTTTAAGAGGATAATCATGTTTATCGCCCTTGTGATTGCGCTCATTGTGGCGCGGGTGCTGGCGATATGGTTCTCACCCGCAAGGGCAATGGAGGGCCGGCAGGAAAAAAACATTGAAAGGCCTGAATAAGCTGTCCGTGTTAACAGAAATACTGCCATGCCGTCATAATCGCTTAACAAAGGCCATGTAATATCTAAGACAAGAAATGAAAGAAAGGAGACCGGACGATATGGAATGTCCATATTTGGAGGAGAGAAAGGCAATGAGTTTTTGCAACGCCTCAGGGAGGCTCATGGCGCCGGGCATGGAGGAAATGGGTGAATTATGCACAACAGAAGATCATTACCGTTGTCTCAGGCTTCTCGGCTATGCCTTGAGGCAAGGGGGCAGGATGCTCTTGTTTGAGAAGTTTTAGCCGGGGTTAAGGCATTAGCGCAAAAAATACCAAGGAGGATAAGAAAAAAGCATGAAAAGAAAGCTGTTGGGGCTCATGTTGTTAGGACTATGCCTCACGCCGGCCCTGCCGTCTTATGCCGGCGGGTTTTGGTTCGGGGACGAGACAAAGGGGGCAACACTCGGCTCCAATGAATCAGACCTGAACATAAGGATAAGGCTTCAGCCGAGGCTTGATTACGGGGACCTGATAAAAAGCGACGACGGCAAGACTTACGAGACGGAAAAAGACCTGTATTTGAGAAGGATACGCCTGGAATTGGGAGGCAATCTCCTGTCAAAGACAATCAAATACAACCTGATACTGACAGGAGACAAGTGGGACAAGGCCGGCAATTCAAACGAGATAGGCGTTCAGTATGCATATGTGGAATGGGAGCCGGACGAGGCGTATGCAGTGCTTTTCGGCAAGGAAAAACTTCCGTATTCAAGGGTATCGCTTACATCTTCATCCAAACAGTTGCTTATAGAAAGGCCGGTTTCAACAGAGGCCGCTAAAAAGCTCTTTGGCAAGTCCGAGGCCTATTATCAGCCCAAGATAGCGATTAAGGGAAAATTCCTTGAAGGGGTCGTGGGATACGAGGCGGCAGTGGCCGACGGCTGGCAGAGCGGAGAGTCCATACAGACGGACCGCGCGGTGTCAAGGGCAAACCCGTTGATAGCCGCAAGGGTTGAGTTGTCGCCTCCGGGCTGGACAGAAGGGAAAAAAAGCGACGCGCATCTCGGAAGCGGACAGCACCTCACCCTCGGAATAAACGCCGCCAGTCAGGGTGCGATAGAGTACAAGGAAAACGGCTACGGGGAGGACAGAACGCTTTTGGGGTTTGACCTTTCAGGCCATTACCGCGGCTTTACCGGCCAGTTTGAATACAATCAGTGGACAGTAGACTCTGATGACCCCGAAGTCTCTGACACAAAACCACGGGGCTGGTATGCGCAGGGCGGCTACCTTATAGAAGGCCTCAATATTGAGCCGGTTGCCCGCTACGAGGTCTATGACCAGGACTCAAACAGCGCGGACAAGTCGGAAAACGACACAACCGTGGGGGTCAATTGGTACGGCAAGGGCCACAGCCTTAAGGTGGGCCTTAACTGGGTGCATGCGCAGTATGAGGACAACGCAAGCGGAGAGCTCGCCAACGACGACAAAAAAGACGTCTATCAGATGCAGGCGCAGATGTACTTCTGACAACAGTTTTACGGGGGGCGCCGACACTCCCCGTAAAACCCCCATCTATAAGGCAAATAGTTGGGGGGTCTTTCATCCTGTTGCCCTTGGAGGGAGGCAACTCCCTCCGGTTTTAGCAACGTAATGACGGGTATCACGCGAGAAAAACCAAAGGAGAAGAAATGAGAACAAAAAATATACCGGGCATGTTTATCCTGCTGCTGATGAGCAGCATGTTTTTTGGCAGCGCCTTTGCAGAATCAATGATAAACGGCGCGGGCGCGACGTTCCCTTATCCGCTGTATTCAAAATGGGCTTTTGAATACGAAAAAAAGACCGGCATTAAGATGAACTACCAGTCAATCGGCAGCGGCGGAGGGATAAAGCAGATAAAGGCCAAGACCGTTGATTTCGGGGCATCGGACGCCCCTTTGAGCGCGGATGAGGTTAATGAGGCCGGGCTCATTCAGTTCCCGATGGCCATAGGCGGCGTTGTGCCTGTCGTCAACCTGAAGGGTGTGGCGCCGGGACAGATGAATCTAACAGCGGATGTGCTTGCCGACATCTATCTCGGCGGCATAAAAAAATGGAACGACAAGAGGATAGCCGAAATAAATCCTTCTCTTAAGCTCCCGGATGATACGATAACCGTTGTCCACCGCGCGGACGGCAGCGGCACAAGCTGGATATTCACAAACTATCTTGATAAGGTCAGCAAGGCCTGGCATGAAAAGGTGGGCTTCGGCACGGCCGTAAACTGGCCCGCGGGCGTCGGCGGCAAGGGCAACGAGGGGGTGGCTACCTATGTAAAAAGGATAAAAAACACGATAGGCTATGTTGAGCTTGCCTACGCGCTGCAGAACAAACTTACCCATGTCAGGCTTCAGAACAGGGACAAGGTTTTTGTGGAGCCTACGGCCGACAGCTTCATGGCGGCCGCGGCCGGAGCGGACTGGAAAAATACGCCGGCATACGCCGTGGTGCTTACTGATCAGCCGGGTAAAAACGCATGGCCCATAGCTGGCGCGACATTCATCCTTATGTACAAAGACCCGGAAAACTGCGCCAACACAAAGGCAGTGCTTGAATTTTTTGACTGGTCATACAAAAACGGCGCTGAGATGGCGAAGGCACTTGATTATGTCCCCATCCCGCGGGACGTCTACGAGGCGATGGAAGACGCATGGACAGGGCAGATAAAATGCGGAAACGCCTCCATGCGGGGCATGTGATCAAGTTGCTTAAAAACAGCTCAACTGAATTGCCGCCCCGCGGGGCGGCAATTTTTTTAGACATGAGATTTAACGTGAATTTGGCGGGTCTGTCATACGACTGCAACATGTTTTGTGTAAAATATCCGAGAGTCGCTTAATCCTGAAACAATCGGGCGCTATGGAAAAAAAGATTCTGACGGTAGACGACGAAAAAGACATACTTAATGTCCTTGAATATAACCTCGGAAAGGCAGGGTTTAAGGTTATAAGCGCCGATGACGGCACTAAGGCGCTTGCAATCGCGAAAAAAGAGATCCCGGATCTCATTATCCTTGATATAATGCTGCCGGGCATGGAAGGCACTGAGGTGCTTAAGGCGATCAAAAAGGACAAGCTTACGGAAAAAATCCCGGTAATAATGCTGACCGCAAGAGGGGAGGAGATTGACAGGGTTTTAGGGTTTGAACTCGGCGCGGACGACTATGTGGTCAAGCCTTTCAGCCCAAAGGAACTGTCGTTAAGGGTCAATGCCTTGCTGAAGACGCGGCATCATGAAAAAGACGCGGCCAACAATAAAATAAGTTTTGGAGGGCTTCTTATAGATGTTAACAGGTTTGCCGCATATGTGGGCAAGGAAAATATAGGGTTAACGGCCACGGAATTCAGGCTCCTTGTTGAACTGGCGAGGTCTAAGGGAAGGGTTTTAAGCAGAGACTATCTTGTCAGAACGGTCTGCCGCGCCGATAGTCATCTGAGTTTCAGGAACATAGATACGCATGTAAGGATGCTCAGGGCGAAACTTGAGAGATGGAGCCCCTGCGTAGAGACCGTGAGGGGGCTTGGGTACAGGTTCAACAAAGATATTTTTAACAGGAAGAAACATTGATTGGTTTTATGACAACGCTATCCTGTAAAGGGGTAAAAATGCTGAAAAGGAGTTGCATTGCCGAATTCTTCGGGACCTTCGCGATCGTGTTTGCCGGGACAGGGGCGATTGTCGTCAACGATGTCTCGGGGGGGCAGGTCACTCATCTTGGCGCGGCATTGACATTCGGGCTTGTAGTTACAGCGGTGATTTACGCCGTGGGAGACGTCTCCGGGGCGCATTTGAACCCGGCCGTTACATTCGGGTTCTGGGCCGCGCGTCGTTTCCAGCGGAGATCCGTGTTTCCTTATATAATCAGCCAGTGCCTTGGCGCCGTAGCGGCCAGCGGCATTCTTTTGCTCCTTTTCAAGGGGCATCCCACCCTCGGGGCCTCATTGCCGGAGGGTTCAATGCCGCGGTCTTTCATCATGGAGATAATACTCACATGGTTTCTGATGTATGTAATACTCAACGTCTCAACAGGCTCAAAGGAAAAGGGCATAATGGCCGGCATGGCAATCGGTGCGACCGTTGGCCTTGAGGCGTTGTTTGCGGGCCCGATCTCCGGGGCATCCATGAACCCCGCAAGATCCCTTGCCCCGGCCCTCTTTACCGGCAATCTCAGCTTTGCTTGGCCATACATAACAGCCCATATTATAGGGGCGTATTTAGCCGTATTAAGCGTTAAACTAATTCGTAAGGATAGTGGCATTGCGGATGCTGCCGAAGGGTAGTCGTTCGAGTCAGCCCCGGCACTTAAGCCTGCACAATCAAAGTTTGTTCATAATGTGAACATTGATATTGACAGGGTTTTTTTGATGTGCTATTGTTCATTATATGAACAGCAGGGATGAGCATTCAGAGGATTATCGTTCTCTTCTGCTTCTTGACGAGATATCAAAAAACAACGAGGTAACGCAGAGGGATTTAAGCAAAAAACTCGGCGTTGCGCTCGGCCTCATAAATTCCTACCTAAAAAACCTCGCATCAAAGGGATACATAACCGTCTCAGGTATTCCAAGGAAGCGCTACAGTTATTATGTCACCGCGAACGGCTTTACGGAAAAGACAAGGCTCACCTATCAGCACCTAAGGAATTTTACGAACCTCTACAAGGTTGCGCGCCGGGACTTTAGCCTGCTTTTCAACTCCTACAGGCGCTCGGACATAAAAAGAATCGTGTTCTGCGGCAATGACGAGGTGAGCGAAATAGCGTATCTTTCCCTTAAAGAGGCCGGCCTTGACCTTACCGCGATAATAGACGCCGCCTCCGCCGGAAAAAAATTTTTCGGCCTGAGCGTGCTTCCCTTGGAGGCGGCGGCCTCAATAGAGTCTGACGTCATAGTGATTACGTCTTTTCAGTCTGGCGCGGAGCTTAAGAATGCGCTTGTCGCCCTCGGCGTAAAAGAGGAAAAGATCTGTTTTCCCGGCGCCACGGGCTGGCTCAAGAGGATGGGGGTATAGGCAATTGTGCTTATCGGGCACTACAGTGGATGCGGGCATCGTAATATACGGCTCATAAAACAATAAAAAACGCGAGGTGGCGCCATGAAGATAATCGTTACAGGCTCAGACGGGCAACTTGCCTCAGACCTGATACCCGCGCTCCAGGTCGCAAGGTTCGCAACGGTCGGGGTTGACGTTGAGGACCTTGACATCACGGACAGGGACAAGGTCCTTGATTTCGTCAAGGACGCTAAACCCGCGCTCATAATAAACTGCGCCGCATACACGCTCGTTGACAAGGCGGAGATTGAAAAGGACAAGGCGTTCAAGGTCAACTCCGACGGCGCGATAAACCTCGCGCTTGCGGCGAAGAAGGCCGGAGCGCCCCTCATACACGTCTCAACGGACTTCGTGTTTGACGGGGAAAAGAACATACCCTATACCGAGAAGGACCCTGTTAACCCATTAAGCGTATACGGGAGTTCAAAGCTAAAGGGCGAGGCCGGCGTGGCGGACGCCCTGATTGAGCACATGATCGTAAGGACGTCGTGGCTTTACGGCACGTCAGGCCACAACTTCGTGAAGACAATCTTGAGATACGCCTCTGAGAGGGAGTTTTTAAGGGTCGTCTACGACCAGACAGGCGGGCCCACATGGACTGAGAACCTTTCTGACGCGATTGTTAAAATGGTTAAGACATATAATGAAGACAACAGGCTTGACTACGGCGTATATCATTACTCAAACGAAGGGGTCGCGAGCTGGTATGATTTCGCCGTGGCGGTCATAGAGCTTGCCGTTGAGGCCGGCATCAACATAAGGTGCAAGAGGGTAGAGCCCATACTTACCACTGAATACCCGACGCCCGCTAAAAGGCCGACATATTCGGTGCTTGACAAGAGAAAGGTCAAGAACACCTTCGGCATCGCCATTCCCCACTGGAGGGCGTCCCTTAAGGAGATGATAAAAAATTACTACGGAGGAATACATGAGTAGCATGCTTGTTACCGGAGGCGCGGGCTTCATAGGCGCGAATTTCGTCCTTTACATGAGGGAAAAAAGGCCGCTTGACGCCCTTGTCGTGCTTGATAAGCTTACATACGCCGGCAATCTGGAGAACCTTAAACGCGTTGAAGGGGACGAGAATTTTCTCTTTGTAAAGGGCGATCTGAATGACTTTAATCTCATTGACGGCCTTTTTGAAAAAAACGGCTTTGATTCCGTCGTGAATTTTGCGGCTGAATCCCATGTGGACAGGTCCATACTCGGGCCTAAGACATTTATTGAGACGAACATAAACGGCACGTTTACGCTCCTTGAGGCGGCAAGAAAACACTGGGGCCCAGGCAACGGCAATAAGCGCTTTCTGCACGTCTCAACGGACGAGGTCTACGGCTCGCTCGGGGAAGAAGGACTTTTTACCGAATCCACCCCCTACAGCCCGAACTCTCCTTATGCCGCGAGCAAGGCCGCGTCAGACCACCTCGTAAGGGCGTATTACCACACATACGGGCTTCCTTCAATAACGACGAACTGCTCAAACAACTACGGCCCGTATCAGTTCCCGGAAAAGCTCATACCGCTTATGATTATAAACGCGCTTAACGGAAAACCCCTGCCGGTCTACGGGGACGGGCGCAATGTCAGGGACTGGCTCTTTGTGCATGACCATTGCACGGCGATAGAGGCCGCGCTTCAGAAGGGAAGGCTCGGGGAGACTTACAACGTCGGCGCAAGGAATGAATGGAGGAACATAGATATCGTAAACCTCGTATGCGACACGATAGATGAATTGGTTGGAGCGAGCGCGGAGTCAAGCAAAAAAATCCCGTTCAGCGGCAAAAGAAGGAAGCTCATAAATTTTGTCAAGGACAGGCCCGGCCATGACAGGAGATACGCGATTGACCCGTCAAAGACAGAACAGGAGCTTGGCTGGAGGCCGCAGACTGCCTTCAGGGAAGGCATAAGGAACACGGTAAAATGGTACATTGAAAACAAAAGCTGGTGGGAGCGCGTAATGAGCGGCCAATATCTTGAATACTATGAGATGCAGTATAAAGAGAGGCTGTAAGGATTGGCGCTTAAGGCGGACAAATACAAAGGAAACGGAGGACACACTCAATGCAGCGCGGGTTTACAATCTGGTTTACGGGCCTCTCAGGCTCAGGCAAGACCACGCTCTCAAATCTCCTGCACCACAGGCTTCAGGAGCAGGGCATAACGAACGTTGAGGTCCTGGACGGCGATGCCGTAAGGATGCATCTTTCAAAGGGCCTTGGCTTCACAAAAGAGGACAGGGACACGAACATCAGGAGGATAGGCTGGGTGGCGCACCTTTTGACAAAGCACAAGGTCCCGAACCTTGTCTCCGCGATATCCCCCTACAGGGAAGTGAGGACAGAGGTGAGGAAGATGATAGAGCACGCCGGGGGAAAGGGTTCGTTTATAGAGGTCTTTGTTGACTGCCCCGTAGAGGTATGCGAGAAAAGGGACATAAAGGGGCTTTACGCAAAGGCGAGAAAGGGAGAGATAAAGATGTTCACGGGCATTGACGACCCGTATGAGCCACCACAGGGCCCTGAGGTCCACATAAGGACGGACGACACGACCCCTGAACACGGGGTGGACATGATACTAAGGCATTTGAAGGCGCACGGCCTGTTGCCGCAGCAAAAACAGTGAGTAATCAAATCATGCGGGATGCTGATTCAACAATAATTGAGCCGAAGACCGGCTGGGCGCGCCTCAACATAGGGGAGCTCTGGAGGTTCAAGGGGCTTTTTTATTTCCTTGCGTGGAGGGACGTAAAGGTCAAATACAGGCAGACGGCAATCGGCATACTCTGGGCGATACTCCAGCCGACCCTCGGGATGCTCCTTTTTACGGCCATATTCTCAAGGCTTGCCAGGATGCCGTCCGACAATGCGCCTTATCCGGTCTTTGTCTTCCTCGGGCTTCTGCCGTGGAATTACTTTGCGACGGTCCTGGGCCAGTCCACCACAAGCCTCGTGGGAGGGGCGAACCTCATTACCAAGATTTATTTCCCGAGGCTTATAATACCGGTAAGCTCTGCCATGGCCGCCCTGCTTGACCTCTTTATCGCATCAAGCGTCCTCGGTGTGCTTATGTATTTCTACGGGATAAGGCCTGGTGCGTCTATTGTCCTTGTCCTGCCGCTCCTTATCCTCACCCTGATGAACGCAATCGGCTTCGGCCTCTGGCTCTCGGCGCTTAACGTGAGATACAGGGACGTCCAGTATGCAGTCCCGTTTTTGATACAGATATGGATGTTTGCCACACCCGTTGTGTACCCGGGGACCGTTATCGGAGGGAAATGGAGGCTCGTCCTTCTCCTTAATCCAATGACCGGCGTTATTGAGGCAATGAGGGCCTCTGTCCTGGGGCACATGGCGATTCCGTGGGGCGGCCTTGCCGTCTCGGCGCTTTCAGGGTTTTTAGTGTTTTTAAGCGGGCTCCTGTATTTCAAGAGGGTTGAGAGATATTTCGCGGACGTGATCTAACGGATATGAAGCCCATAATAGAGGTCAACAATCTTTCAAAGAGATATTCCATAGGCCGGAGGCAGTCCTACGGGAGCCTGAGAGAGGAGGTTTCAGACGCCTTTTCAAGGCCGTTTAGGCGGATATTCTCCTCCTCTGCGGGCAAGGCAGAGGCTAAGGAAGATACGGTATGGGCCATCAAGGATGTTTCTTTTAACGTGGCCGAAGGCGAGATAGTCGGGATAATCGGCAGGAACGGGGCGGGCAAATCAACGCTCCTAAAGATACTTTCAAGGATAACCGAACCTACAGAGGGCCGCGTTGTGATGAGGGGAAGGGTGGCATCGCTCCTTGAGGTGGGCACGGGTTTTCACCCGGAGCTTACGGGCAGGGAGAATATATTCCTGAACGGGGCGCTCCTCGGAATGACGGGCGCCGAGATAAAGGCGCGTTTTGACGGCATAGTTGAGTTCTCCGAGATAGATAAATTCCTTGATACGCCCGTTAAGAGATATTCAAGCGGCATGTATGTGAGGCTCGCCTTCGCCGTGGCGGCGCACCTTGAGCCGGAGATATTGATAGTGGACGAGGTGCTTGCGGTCGGGGACGCCGCGTTCCAGAGGAAGTGCCTCGGGAAGATGAGCGAGGCCGCAAGGGGGGGAAGGACCGTCCTTTTCGTGAGCCACAACATGGGGGCGGTGCAGAGGCTATGCGAGAGGGCTATCGTTATGCACAACGGAAATGTCCTCAAGGATTCGTTCGTCGAGTCTGCTGTTGCCTCCTATTTGAACATCTCGCATGAGAATATAGGCGGAAGAGACGACCTTTATGGTATCAAGAGAGATAGTAATGAGTTCAGCAACATTAAATTCAGCAAATGTCACGTTCTTGACTCCGAGGGCAAGGTGAACGTAAGCTTGAAGTACGGGGAGCCTT
Source organism: Deltaproteobacteria bacterium (assembly GCA_038041305.1). Lineage (GTDB taxonomy): Bacteria > Desulfobacterota > GWC2-55-46 > GWC2-55-46 > GWC2-55-46 > JBBTGV01. The sequence continues at coordinate 29,796 of JBBTGV010000052.1, forward strand.
TTACTGTCCTCCTCGAAGCTGTCTCCACAACCACCCATGAGGATATTTCGCTTGTTGTAGCGGCCGATTCTATTACAGGGGTGCGGGTGTTCACAACTGTAAGCGAGGATTTTGGAGTTTTATATAGAGCCGTACCAGGCGAACCCTTGAGGGCGGAAGTTCATTTTGACAAGTTGGTGCTAACACCAGGCTGCTACGTGTTGTCCATTGCAATTAGGAGCGGAAAAGTCGGTCTCGATACGCTCATGAATATCATAGGCTTCGAGGTTACCGCCCAGGCATTTGGTAATATAACGCCACATTCAGGCACCTTTGGCCTTGTTTCGGTCGATTCTGAATGGCGGCCGCCCAAAAGCATTGTTTTTTGAAATGAAGCTTCAGGAATTAAAGGAGAAGATACACGATTTAAGGTTGAAGGCAGCCGGTGCCCCCACGGTGCATTGCCTTGGCGACAGCCATTTGATGGTTTTTGAATATATCGCCAAGGAGGGGCTGTTGAAACATACTCGGCTTCAATTTTGCATAGTCCAGGGCGCTACTGCTATGGGCATACCGAACCCGGCTTCAAAGACGCAGGCAGGCCCGATTTTTAATGAGTATCTAAAGAAGGTGCCTCTTAACGATTATATCCTTACCTGTCTCGGAGAGGTCGATTGCGGCTTTGTGATCTGGTACAGGAGCAAGAAATACGACGAACCCGTAGAAAAACAGTTTGACCTGGCCATTAGCAACTATACAAATTTCTTGTCGAGCCTTATGAGCGAAGGGAGAAAAAATATAATAATATGCAGCGCTCCTCTTCCTACGATAAAAGATGGACAAACATGGGGCGAGATAGCCAGCATGAGAAATGAAGTCGATGCGACCTTACGACAGCGTACGGATATGACATTAGACTTTAACGAGCGCATAAGAGATTTCAGCAGACGCAACGGTCTTGTTTGTATTGATATAGAACAAGAAATCATGAATCAAGACACCATGCTGATAAATGACAAGTTCTTAAACCCCGACATGCTTGATCACCATCTTCATCCACCGCTTTTTGCAGAGGTGATTCTACAAGAGTTAAGAAGGAAAGGGTTTTCATAAGGGGCCTGAAATGATTTTTAAGTTATTTAAAGGACAACAACAAAGGAACCTTTCGGGTAGAATCATTGTCTTGGTTCAAAAAAGGGGATGAGGTGTTGCCTTATGTTTAGGTTCAGGCCGGAGTGGAACATATATTGAGATTAAGGCCAAGAGGGTATGTTTTTCAAAAGGTCTTTTAAACGAACTGCACCGGATAACGGCCGCTTTAAATTCTTTGAGACCGGATTCCACGGCGACAGGTATCTTCTTATGCTTGTGGATGCGCTTATCAAGGACTGCGGTTATTTCATAGAGACAGGCGCGAATGTGGGCTCAACGCTTGCATATGTGGCAAGGACATATCCGGACAAGACATGCATTTCGTGCGAGCCTGATAAGGATGCCTTTGACGAGGCAATAAAGAACACAGGCGGGCTTAAGAACGCAATCATCTACAACATGCCCTCGCAGGACTTCATAAAGTCCATTGAAAAGGGGCATAAAGAGTTGCTGGAGAAAGACGCCCTGTTCTGGCTTGACGCGCACGGATACGGCTTTGACTGGCCGCTTAAAGACGAGCTCAGGTTTATTACAACGCGTTTTAAGAGGGCTCATATCCTCATTGACGACTTCAAGGTGCCTGGTCTTGAAGTGTTTTCATACGATGTTTATAAGGCACAGGTTTGTTCATTTGATTTCGTGAAAGACTCGTTGGCGCCCGGGCGCGGCTACAAAATATTTTATCCTGATTATACTGAAAAGACCTCCCCGCACCACCCGCTTGTGGGATGGGGGCTTATTGAGTTCGGGCATGCCAAAGAGATTTTTTTACCTGACATCTTGAGAAATAAGATCAAAGGGCCGATTCATGTTTAATTTTTTAAAACGGGAAAGACAGTGTAGCCACGGCCGCATGGCCGTAAGGGACAGGTTTTTAGACCTCAGAGAAAGGGTGGAGGTTGAAAACCCGGTGATAGTTGACGGCGGCGCAAACAAGGGCGATATGACCGAGAGGTTTCTACACCTCTACAAAAACCCGATCATACATGCCTTTGAACCAATACCCGAGTTGGCGCTTGAGCTTAGGAAAAGATTCGCCTCAAGTAAGAATGTGGTTGTGCATGAAAACGCGCTCGGGGCTGAGGGCAAGGGCATAAGATTCAATGTCCTCAAGAATATCGTCTCATCCTCTGTATTGAAGCCAACTGACATAAAAAGGTCATACCACGGTTCAAAAGTGGATGTTGAAAGAAGCATTGAAGTAAGACAGGTCAGGCTTGATGAGGCTATTAAAGCTCCTGTTGACATCATGAAGCTTGACCTTCAGGGCTATGAGCTTGAGGCGCTTAAGGGCGCGGAGGGGCTGTTAAATGACATTAAGGCGATTACAACGGAGGTTGAGTTTACGCCCCTTTATGAAGGCCAGCCCCTTTTTTCGGACATTGATAAGTACTTGCGCGAAAAGGGCTTCAGGCTCTTGAATCTCTACGAGCTTTTCACGCACCCTGACGGACAGCTTACAGCAGGCGATGCGGTTTACCTCAACAAGAGGTTTTTTAACCTATAAACCCGGGGACAGAGGCAGATGGTGTTTTCAAAAGGCCTTGACTTCATAAAAAGGCTCCTGAGCGAGGCGGCTGATGAATCAAACGGCTCAATCTCCGTTACCGATGAATCGGTCATACGAAGGTTCGTTGAGGACCCGGATTTCCCGTTTCTCGTGAGTTTTCCCCGCACCGGGAGCCACTGGCTCAGGATGCTGATGGAGCTTTATTTTGAGAGGCCCTCGCTTGTGCGGGTTTTTTACTTTAAGGAAAAATCCGATTACCTGTTCCTACATACGCACGACATGGGGCTTGATGTGCGAAGAAAAAACGTAATCTATCTTTTTAGAAATCCCGCGCCTACGGTCTTTTCGCAGATGGTTTACGAGAAGGAAGATACGGATGACGCGCAAAGAATAAGGCATTGGGCTGGGTTTTACGGAAGGCATCTTAAAAAGTGGCTGATAGACGAAAAGGAAAGCGAGAGAAAGACGATTGTGCGCTATGAGGACATGTCCCGTAATCTTGAGAAAGAATTTATGAAGATAACGGCGCATTTTTCAGAGGCCTTTGACCCGGATAGGCTTAAGGCCGCGATGGAATCGGCCACAAAAGCCGAGGTCAAGAAAAAGACAACCCATGATGATAAGGTTGTAAACACGGGGGCAGGCTATGCACAAATGCGAGATGAGTTTTCAAAAAAATACGCCGGGCTGATTGAAGAAATTGTCTTCGGACAGTGCCCGGGGCTTAAAAGGTTTTTTGTTTAACAGGGGTTATTAAGAATGGGCAGAGATCTCGTTATATGCATATATCAGAAATACGATTATCCGGCGCTTCTAAGGCAGACCCCCGGGGCAAAAGGCCTCTGGAACGGGGTGCGATTCAAAATCAATTCATTTAATGAGCCCTGCGACATGCTCGTTGTGCTGAATAAATTCTACGAAGAGGTTTCGTGCGAGTGCGCTCAGGCGTGGCTTGTCGTGCAGGAGCCGCCGATTGCAGAACAGTTTCCGTGGGTCTTTGACGGGCATAGGGATTTTTCAAAGGTCTTTTCGCCGATAAGACCGTTCAGGGGGGGCGGGAAAAAATACATACTCTCGCACGGCGCGCTCCCGTGGCATGTTGACAAGACATATGACGAGCTTAAGGCATTAAGGCCGCCCGAAAAAGACCGTTCTCTTTCATGGATAACGACCGACAAAAAAATATTCCCCGGTCACAGGGAAAGGATGGGCTTTCTTAAGGCAATAAAAGGCGCAGGCATTGAATTTGACCTTTTCGGCAGGGGTTTTGCCCCCATAGAGGACAAATGGGACGGGCTTGCGGCATACAGGTATTCCCTCGCGATAGAGAACCACAGCGGCCCTCATTACTGGACGGAAAAAATCGCGGATTGCTTTTTGAGCTGGACAATGCCGATTTACTACGGATGCACGAACCTGGACGACTATTTCCCGAAGGAATCGTTTGTAAGGATAGACATTTTGAGCCCTCACGCAATTGAGCAGATTAAGGATGTCGTGGAGAGCGGTGAGTATATGAAAAACAGGGATGCCATCGCATACGCAAGGGAGCTGGTGCTTGACAGATACCAGTTGTTCCCATTTATAGCAGAGGCGGCCCTTTGCCATGGCGCGGCAGGGTCTCCGGGAGGCAAACTCAGGAATTTTAGGCCCTATGGCCCAGGCATTGAGGCAAAGGTAAGGAAATATATCAGAAGATTCTATGCTTTTTAGCGTCGTTGTATGCACATACAACAGGGCAGGACTTTTAAGTTCATGTCTTGACAGCCTTGCAGGCCAGTCGGCTGACCCTGAAACCTTTGAGGTCATAATCGTTGACAATAACTCTACGGATAAGACCCCTGAGGTTGCAAAGGCATACCTTGAAAGAAAAAACTTTAGATGCATAAGGGAGGAAAAACAGGGCTTAAGCCATGCAAGGAATGCCGGTTTTACGGTTGCAGGGGGGGAATATGCCGCATATATTGACGACGACGCAAGGGCGGATAAAGACTGGGTTCGGGAAATGACTGAATTCACAAAGAGGAGGCCGGATGCAGTTGCCTTTGGCGGGCCGTATAGGCATTTCTCTTTGGCTAAATTGCCGGAATGGTGCAGGGAATCGTACTTTTCATGGGGGCTTGGGGACACGGAGAGGCCCTTGCAGGCCTCGGAGTGGCTCAATGGCACAAACATGGCATACAGGCGGACAATACTTTCAGGGCTAAATGGATTTGACGCCGGCCTGGGCATGAGGCGGTATTCAATCTCATACGGCGAGGAGACAAGGCTTTTGTCGGAGATTAAGAGGCTGGGCCTGCCAATATACTATGTGCCGCAGATGAAGGTTGAGCATTTTGCGCCTGAATACAAACAGAGGGTCTGGTGGTTTGTAAAGTCCTCGTATGCGGGCGGCAGGGACAGCTGGAGGATATTCCGGGATAACGGAGATGGTTTTTTTAAGGTTTTAGTCCAGACGCTGAATGCCTTGGCACGGCTCGTCTCAGGGTTTATTAAAGGCATGCTGAGAGGACTCCATTACAAAACAGCCTTTGTTGATTCATCAGCTGATTTTTTTTATCTTGCGGGAAGGTTTTTTAACATAAAAAAAAGGGGTTTTTAAGGTACTAACGCAATGTGCGGCATAGCCGGTATCGTGAATGCTAAAGGCGCTCCGGAGAGGGGGTTGTTAACCTCCATGTGCTCCGCGTTGGCGCACAGGGGCCCTGACGACGAGGGGGTCTTTATTGACAACACGGTCGGGCTCGGCCACCGGAGGCTTTCAATACTGGACCTTTCAAGCGCCGGGCGCCAGCCCATGGGCTATGCAAACGGAAGATACCGGATAACATTCAACGGCGAGATATACAACTACGTAGAGATAAGGGACGAATTTAAGGCGCAGGGCCTTGAGTTCAAGTCAAGGACTGACACGGAGGTCATACTTGCGGCGTATGCCCTATTGGGGGAAAAATGCCTTGATAGGCTCCGGGGCGCGTTTGCCTTTGCGATATACGACTGCCTTGAAAAAAGGGTTTTTCTCGCAAGGGACAGGCTCGGAGAGAAGCCGCTTTATTACATGGCCGCTGAAGATTCCTTTGTCTTTGCGTCAGAATTAAAATCAATCCTTCAATATCTGCGCTTAAACGGCGCGCGCACCGAGATTGACCTTGACGCGGTGAACATGTATTTTCACTACCAGTATGTGCCTGAGCCGTATACCTGCATAAAAGGAATCCTGAAACTGCCCGCTGGCCACACGCTCACGCTTTCCGCGAAGGATCTTTGTTTTGTGGTACGGAAATACTGGGACATTGAGGATATAGAGCCGAGGCAGGGTGCGCCTGCCTCGCTTATAAGGGAATGCTTTGACGGGCTTTCGGGGATAATCATAAGGTCTGATATGCCCGTGGGGGTCTCGCTTTCAGGCGGCATTGACTCGTCCGCAATTGCGGCGTTCGCGGCGAGGCACTATAAGGACAACATGCACGCATTCAGCATCGGATACCCCGGACGCCCCGGATGCGATGAACGGGGCAAGGCAGAGGCCTTTGCAAGGTCGCTTGGGCTTAAGTTCCACGACACGGAACTCTCGGCTGACGCGCTTGCGGACGAGTTTGAAGGCATGGTCTATTTCATGGACGACCCGATCGCTGATATCGCCGCATACGGATACTTTTCCGTAAACAGGCTTGCAAGGCGGCACGGCGTGCCGGTGCTCTTAAGCGGCACCGGAGGGGACGAGCTTTTCTGGGGCTACGAATGGGTAAGGGGCGCGGTTGAAAGGAACATCCTTAAGCAAAAGGTAACCGGCAAGGAGACCGCTGACATAGGGCTAAGCTACCTTGTTGAGGCCTTCAGGGAGACGTCAAAAAAACAGATGCTCATCAACCCGTTTGCGGCGATAAGGGGTTTTCTGGAAAGGGCGGGCAAGGAGAGGGCAAAGTTTTTTAAAAACCCCGAAAGGTTCATATTCTACGACGACACGCCGAATTTTTCCGCGGCATCGGGGTTTTTAAGCGCCCTCTCAACAGACGCCTTCAGGCAGGGCGTAAGCGCTGAAAAACTCTTCTCGTTTTTCACAGACGACAACTGGGACAGGATACCGATTAAGATCTGCAAGTTCCTTATGCAGACCTGGCTTTTTTCAAACTGCGTCGCGTTAAACGACAGGATGGGCATGGCGCACGGCGTTGAGACAAGGCTGCCGTTTCTGGATTACAAGCTCATTGAGCTTGTAATCGGATTAAGAAAGGCCAGCGCAGACGACTACAGGCTCGGCTACAAGAGGTGGTTTGTTGACGCGATGAAGGGGATTGTGCCTGAGGAGATACTTGAGAGGGAGAAACAAGGGTTTACCCCGCCGTATGAGGAGTGGTTCAAGGCCATAGTTAAAAGGTTTAAAGGCCGCTGCACGCAGGGGGTTCTCGTCTCATCGGGCATTATGCGGCCCGAGGCCATGGCTGTGTTTCTTGACAGCGTCCTTTCGGACACCCTTGACACAAGAAGGCTTTTCTTTGCCTATAAGATGGTGCTCCTTGAGGTCTGGCTTAAGAGGTTTACCGGAGGCAATGCAAATGCCTAATGCACCGGTTGCGTTTTTTGCATACAAAAGGCCCAATCATGCGCTAAAAACCCTTGAATCCCTTTCAAGGTGCGCGCTCGCGGAGGATACGGCGCTATATATCTTCTCGGACGGGCCAAAGACCGGGAAGGACGAAGAAGGCGTAAAGGAGGTAAGGCGGGTCTTAAAAAGCCGCAGATGGTGTAAGGAGGTCCACATAAAGGAGGCGGGCGAAAACATGGGGCTTGCCAACTCCCTTATCGCCGGTATAACAGAGGTCTCAAGCCTGCGCGGAAAAGTCATTGTTGTTGAGGACGACCTCGTGCTGTCAACGCAGTTTCTGAACTACATGAACGACGCGCTTACGGTTTACGGGGACGAGGAGAAGGTCATGCAGGTTTCCGGGTTCATGTACAGGCTTAAAGGGTCTGCGCCGGAGACTTTTTTCCTGCCCTTTCCCAACTGCTGGGGATGGGCCACATGGGAGAGGGCATGGAGTTTTTTTATAAAGGACACGGGCCTCCTTATTGAGCGCGTGAAGGAGAAGGGCGTTGACGCGTTTACGGCAAACCAAAGACTTGGCTCTTTTCAGATGCTCCTTGACCAGCATGAGGGAAAACTTGATTCATGGGCAGTGAGGTGGTATGCGAGCATTTTTTTGAATGAAGGGCTTGTGCTTTATCCGAAAAGGTCCCTTGTTGAGAATATCGGGTTTGACGGCTCAGGGGTGCACTGCACAAACGAAACAGTGAGCTTTGAGCTTGCGCACGGGAGGATTGCGGTTAAAAGGCTTAAGGCCGCCGTGAACGGGCAAATGATGAAAAAGGTGCTTGATGCCAAGAATCCCGCGCCGGGCGGCCTGTCGCGGGTCATGGGCGCGCTCGGATCCGTGTTCAGGAAGAAAAACCCATGATAGCCTTTGACAGGGAGGTCATACCGTTATTTTTCCTCGCAGTCAAGTCTCTCCTGAGGGGTGTCTTTGCGCCAAGCATCGTGTATCCGAGGGTCGTTAATTTTTCAGCGACAAACAAGTGCAACTACAGATGCGTAATGTGCAATGTCTGGAGGCCTGAGCATTCATCCGAAAGGGATATGACGCCCGACGAGGTCTTTAAGGTTTTTTCAAATCCTTTGTTCAAAAAGGTTAAGCATGTCGGGGTGAGCGGTGGAGAGCCTTTCATAAGAACTGATATAAGGGAGGTGTTTCAGGCCATCTGCACGGCGTTGCCAAGTCTTAAGGGGATATCCGTCATCACGAACGCGAGCGTCGGCTCAACCCCGCAAGAGCTCTCCCTGATAAAGGACGACCTTGAGAAAAGGAGCATCTCCCTTGACGTTGAGGTCTCAATAGACGGCATACAAGGCATACACGACGTAAACAGGGGTTTCAAAGGCGCGTATGAAAAGACATTCAAGACGTTTAAGGCGCTGAAGGCAGAGGGCCTTGTGCAGAGGATAAGCACAACCATTACGAAGGAAAACGTCGGAAGCCTTTTCCAGACCTACAGGCTCGCAAGGCAGGAAGGGGTCCCGATTGACTTCAGGCTTTCGTCCCTCATCAACCGCCTTTACAACAACGACATTTACGCGAACTTCAGGCTGTCCGAGGCGGACAGCCTGAAGGCGATAAAATTCCTTGAAAACATCATTTATTATCATGAGGGGAAAAACCTTTATAAAAAGCTCTTTTATCGCTCGCTCATCGGGCAACTTAAGGGAGAGGCAAGGCACAGGGGGTGCGATTACAGGACAAGCTTCGGGGTCTCAATGGACCCGTACGCAGGGCTTTATTTCTGCTTTCCGAGAAGCGCGCTCGTTGAAAACATTAAAAAAGCAGAGGGGGCCGGGCTTAGGCTTCTCAAGGAGAACGGGAAAAAACTCCTTGATACTCACGCCCACTGCGCGTCATGCACGCACGATTACTTCGGCCTGCCCGACCCCGCCCTTGCGTACCGGTATTTTTACGACCGGTACATAAGGGGGCACCAAAACACCAAGGCGAATACGCGGGTCCTCAGAAAACGGGGAAAATGCCAGGACCGGTCAGGCGCGGGCAGGGTTAACAAGGCCGCTATCGTAGGGTGGTACGGCACTGAAACCCTCGGAGACAAATTCATACTCAAGGGAATACTGCAAAACCTTTTCAAGGAGGGTTTCGGCCCAAGGGACATAACGCTTGTATCGCTCCATCCGACATACTCAAGGCTGACGCTACTTGAGTTCGGCCTTGAGGCCGTATCCGTGGTTGACGCATACGGCATAAAAAACGACCCGGAGTTCATCGCCTCGCAGGACGCCTTTATATTCGGAGGCGGCCCCCTGTGCGACATAGAGCCCATGGTGGACATGCTCACGATATTTGAAAACGCAAAGAGGCTCGGTAAAAAGACGTTCATATACGCGGCGGGCATCGGGCCCCTTAAGGAGAAAAGATACATTGAGGCGCTGAACAGACTCCTTGAATGCACCGACAGGTTTTCATTCAGGGATTCCCTCTGCGTTAATAAATACAGGGCAATATTGCCAAGGCTTGCCGGGGCCGGCGACAGGACATTCATTGACCCCGCGACGAACTATATCCGCGCGGCGAGGGACAAGACGGGCCGCGAACCGGCGGTTAAGGAGAGATACGCGCTTTTCAGCTTCAGGGACTGGCTCTACATGTATGCGGACGGTCTTACAAAAAAGGAGTTTGAGGAAAAGAACACAAGATACGAAGACAATATGCAGGCGCTTATTGAAAAGACCTTGTCCATGGGCTTTAAGGCCGTGCTTTTTCCCATGAGTACTTTTTACATAGGGGGCGACGACAGGGAGTATTATCTTCAATTCCTGAAAAGGTTCAAGGCCGCGGGCGATATCATCCTTGTTGACCACGAATACGCCCCTGAAGAGGCGCTCAATTACTTTAAGCATGCCGCGTTCTCCGTGTGCCTGAGGTACCATTCCATCGTAAGCTCAATTGCGATGAACACCCCGTGCATCGCCATTGAGTATCACTACGGAGGCGGCAAGATCAGCGGTTTCATGGAAGGGCTCGGTCTGATGGATCACGTCTATTCAGTGGATGCGTTCGCGGCCTCTGGGCCGGAAAAACTCATAGGCAGGGCGCTTTCCATGAGATTTGACTGGGGCAAGGTCAACGGCGTTATTGACGAAAAAAACGATTCCCTTTTTGAATACATGAGGCTAAATGGGCATGTTTGACGAAATAGCGAAAAGGATTGCGCTTAAGTTCAGAACACCTGTCCTCTTTAACGACCTAAAGAGGACAGGCCCGGTAAGCAGGTCTTTCGGGTTTGACAGGGGCACGCCCGTTGACAGGCATTATATCGACGGATTCCTCGCCGGGAAAAAGGACCTCATAAGGGGCCGGGTGCTTGAGGTGGCCGAGGCCCGTTACGCCGGGCGGTTCGGGTCAGGGGCGGTTGCCGGCATAGACGTCCTGCACATAGAGAAAAAAGAAGGGGCAACGATTACAGGCGACCTTGCAAGCCCTGAAACGCTTCCGCAGGCAGTTGCGGACTGTTTTATATGCACGCAGACGCTGCATTGCATATTTGACGTCAAGGCCGCTGTCCTCGGCGCGCACAAGATGCTCAGGCCCGGCGGGGTGATCCTTGCAACGCTGCCAGGCATAAGCCAGATAAGCAGGTATGACATGGACCGCTGGGGCGATTACTGGAGGTTTACGAGCGCGTCCGCGCAAAAACTCTTTTCGCCTATATTCAAGGGCGGCCTTGAGATTGAGGTGTTCGGGAACTGCCTTTCAGCGTGTGCAATGCTGCAGGGTGTTGCGGTTGAAGACCTGCCGGATAAAAAAGCGCTTGACGATGTTGACAGGGACTACGAGGTCATAATAGGGGTTGTTGCGAGGAAATAAGAAGATGCTCCATCCGGTAAGGTTCGGTAAGCGTTTAATCAAAAAGGCCGCCGGCGCGATTGACGCGCCCGTTGTCGTGCTCCTCTATCACAGGGTCGCGTCCCTTGAGAAGGACAACCAGCTTTTGGCCGTATCAGAGGGGCGTTTTTCAGCCCACTTGAGGCATATTAAGGAGAATTTCAACATCGTGCGCTTTGACGGCGACTGGTCTAACATAAAAAAACCGTCCGTCGCGATAACGTTTGACGACGGCTACGCGGACAATTTTCTGAACGCCCTGCCTTTGCTCGCCGAGGCGCAGGCGCACGCGACCTTCTTTGCAACGTCAGGCATGATCGGCGCAAAAAAAGAATTTTGGTGGGACGAGCTTGAGGCGATCCTCTTCAATGAGGAGGCGCCGCCAGGGCGCCTTGATCTGAAAAGCGGCGATTTAAAGCTCTCGTGTCCGTCTGGCACGGGCGCGGAAAAAAAGGCGCTATACCTCAAGCTCCAGCCCCTTATGAAAAACCTTTTTCCGCTGAAAAGAGAGGGCCTGCTTGATGAATTAAGGCGGTGGGCCGGGGTCAGGCCTTTTTTGAGGGAGAGCCACAGGCCCATGACCGTTCAAGAGCTTAGGGTCCTCGCAAAAAGCACGTTTGCGTCAATCGGCTCCCACGGCATAACGCACACCCCGTTTTCAGTCCTTTCCCCTGAAGACCAAAGGCTTGAATTGGAAGGCTCAAAAAAGGAAATTGAGCAGTGGATCGGGAAAGAGGTTTTGACATTTTCTTATCCGTTCGGAGGCAGGCCTGATTATACAAAGGACTCTCCCCTGTTATGCAAAAATGCCGGGTACATAAGGGCCGCGGCGAATACCCCGGGGCAGGCGCACTCATGGACGGGGCAGTTTGAAGTCCCAAGACACATTGTAAGGGACTGGGGTCTTGATGAGTTCAGAAAAAGGCTGAATGGTTTTTTTCAATGAACCCCGAAAGGGGAATAAAAAGATGAAGGTGCTTTCAATAAACACCGTTGACGCAAGGGGCGGGGCGGCAAGGGCCGCGTATGCGCTCCACAAAGAGCTTAAAAAAGAGGGCTATTCGTCAAAGATGCTCGTTGGGGAGAGGTTTTCAAACGACCCTGATGTCTTTGAGATAACCGGCAGGCATGGTTTTTCAGGGCGAACAGGCGCGCCTTTAAGGCGCTTTTCCGGAAGGGTTGAGGAGTTGACGGGCCTGCAGTATTTTTTTTCAACGGGCGCCGGGGCTATTTTAAGGCACAGCGCGTTTAAGGAGGCGGATGTGGTGCACCTGCACAACACGCACGGCGGCTACCTTAACCTAAGGGCCATAAAAGAGATAGCAGGGCACAGGCCGGTTGTCTGGACCCTCCATGACATGTGGCCCATAACAGGGCACTGCGCGCACAGTTTTGACTGCGAAAAATGGAGGCACGGATGCGGGCAATGCCCCTATCTCTCAACATATCCGGCCATCTCAATTGACACGACACGGATGCTGTTTAAGGCAAAGAGGGATATTTACGAAAAATCGGATTTTCTCATTACAGCGCCGTCAAGGTGGCTTATTGAAAAATTCCCTTTAAGCATGCTGTCAAGCAAGGCCGCAAGGCTTGTTCCCAACGCGATAGACGCGGCTGTTTTTAGGCCAAAGGACCCTCTTGGCGCAAGAAAAAGATTGGGCCTGCCCGCGGACAGGTTTATCGCCATGTTTGCGGCGTCAGGGGGCATAAAAAACCCGTGGAAGGGCTTTTCGTATATTGTTGACGCGTTTGGGATTTTAAAAAAGAGGTTTAACATAATGCCCTATGTCGTAATCATTGGCGAGAAATCTTTAAACACATCCTCGCTCGGAATTGAGGCAATGAGCGTCGGGGAGGTAGGCAACGACGAACTGCTCTCTGATTATTATGCCGCGGCCGATGCGTATCTGCTTCCTTCAATAGCGGAGAACAGCCCCTTGACCGCGCTTGAATCCCTTGCAACGGGCGCGCCTGTCATTTGTTTTAACGCGGGCGGGGCGCCGGAATTGGTTTTACACAAAAAAACAGGATACATCGCGGCGTACAAGGATGCAAATGACCTTGCGGACGGCATAAGGTGGGCTTTTTCGCTTAATTCAGGCGAAAAAAAAGAGACGGCAAAAAAATGCGTTGAGTTTGTAAAGGCAAGGCATACGATTGAGGCGCAGGCAAAGGCGTTTTTAGGGCTGTATGAAACCTGTCTAAGGCAAAGGCGCAATGGAAACGCCGCTTTTTAGCGTCATAACCCCGTCATTAAATCAGGGGCAATTCATTGAGGAGACCATAAAAAGCGTTATATCGCAGGAAGGGGATTTTTATATTGAATATATAATAATGGACGGAGGGTCCTCGGACAATACCCTCAATATAATAAAAAAATACGAAGGGCTTTTAAAAAACAAGGGGCAAGGCTTGAGGTGCAGGGGGGTTGAGTTTAGGTGGGTGAGCGAAAAGGACAACGGCCAGTCGGACGCGATAAACAAGGGCTTTAAAATGGCAAAGGGAGACATCTTCGCGTGGATAAACTCAGATGACGCATTCTATGAAGGGGCCTTTTCAATAGTGCATAAACACTTTCTGGAAAACCCGGCGCACGACATCGTATACGGCAACGGCGCGATTATTGACGAGCAAGGCGAGGTAGTTCAGGGCTGGCGTTCAAGGAGGTATGACCTGAAGGCGCTTAAGTCGTATCACTTCAGGTGGCACGAATTTTCAAACTACATACTGCAGCCCACGGTCTTTTTGAGGAAAGGGGTTTTTGATAAGATCGGGCCTCTTGATGAAACGCTCCATTATGCTATGGATATAGAGTACTGGATAAGGGCGGGCGAGCATGGATTAGGCCTCTGCCATATAAATAAGAGGCTTGCGAAGTTCCGCATGACAAAGGGCACAAAGACCTCGTCCTCCCCGACCGTTTTCTGGGAGGAGCAGCTTGAGGTCTTCAGGCGCCATAACAGGGATACAAAGATGAGGCGTTTTTTCGCGGAGTATTTTTATAGCTTGAGCATCCACAACGGGTTTGACATCCCTGCGGCGAAAAAAGAGTTCAATGCAACCTTAAAAAGATGGGCCTGCCTTCCAGCGGACGAACTTAACGGGCTTAACGAGGAGGCCGGGAAAGGCCTTCAAACCGGGCTTCTTAAGATTGCAAACGAGGCGTTTTTAAAGGGTGAAAGGGCTAAGGCAGAGATCGCGGCAGGAGAGGCGATAATGTCCGCCCCGCTTTTGAGGATGCATCCCTTGAACATGTTTTTTTGCGTTAAAAAACTCCTCGGCAGGAAGGTCTCTCTTATTTTAAGCGGCATTTACAGAAATGCGCTCAAGACATGCTGGCATATGCGCTATAATACGCGCGGTTAGGGGTGCGGATGGACAAGGGCGCGGATAAAACAGAGATATCGGCAATCGTCTGCACGTACAACAGGGCCTCGTATCTGAGGGACGCCGTTGAGAGCCTTTTTAGCCAGTCCCTTGACGAAGATGCGTTTGAGGTGATTGTGGTTGACAACGCCTCAACAGACGACACCAAAAAAATCTGCGACCGGTTTTTAAAGGGGCACAAAAATTTCAGGTATGTTTATGAGCCGAACAAAGGCCTTTCAAACGCGAGGAACGCGGGCATTGAACGCGCAAAAGGCAGGTTCGTAGCCTTTACTGACGACGATGCAAGGGCGGACAGGGATTGGCTTAAATGCCTCGTAAACGCGTTTAACGCGGCCAATCCCCCACCCGCCTCCGTGGGCGGGAGGATTTTTTTAGAGTGGGAGGATAAGAAGCCCGGATGGTTTCCCGATGAGCTCCTCGGGTACCTCGGAAGGCTTGATTACGGCGGCGCGCCGTTTTTTTTAGGACCGGACAAAACCCTTTTTGGAGGCAATATCGCGTTCAAAACGGACATTATAAAAGAGGTCAATGGATTTGACGCCGGCCTCGGCAGGACCCCGGACGGGCTTCTTTCAAACGAGGAGATAAAGGTGTTTAAGATACTCAGACAGAAGAATTATCCCCTGTATTACGCGCCGGACGCGGTTGTTTACCACAGGGTTCCAGCTCAAAGGGCAACCGAGGAGTTTTTATACAGGAGAAGCCTCTGGCAGGGCGTCTCGGATCTGGTGATGCTTAAGGAGGAGAAAGGTTTTTTTTCAATTTGCGCTGGACTGCTGCTGTCCTTGCTCAAGTTTGCGGCGATATCGGGCGTTGCGGCGTTTGCGCGCCTTGCAACGGACAAGAAAAAGATTGTGTTTTTAACGGCAATGATTAACTATCATCTGGGCTTCTCAATAAAAGGGGCGGGTTATATCCTCGGATTATACAAAGGAAGGCAAGGCTGAAATGAAGGCAATAGTGAACAAAAACATACTTCTTTTCTATCCCCACAACTTTTACGAGCTAAGTTCGGGGACGCACAGGAGGGTCTACGACCTGCTTTGCTATTTCAGGGACAGGGGTTTCGTTGTAGACCTTTTGACCATAGACGGGTTTACGAATTCATGGAAAAAAGAGGAGATTCAGGAAAAAGGGCTGTTTTCAAGCGCAAGGGCCGTCAACTGGGGG
>JBBTGV010000053.1:0-1111 GCA_038041305.1 Deltaproteobacteria bacterium
GAAGGACGAGCCACATAACGGTCGTGCTCGGCGAGAAGGCTGAAAAAAGCGTCACGGCGTAGAGCGGGCCGGGGATAAAATTAAGGCGTCTGGTTATTCCTATGTCGCAGGCAGACCCGGCAGGACGGTTGCGGGATGTGTCGGCGATAAGTTTAAAAAACGGAGGTTTTTTTTGGGACAGAAGGTACATCCAATAGGTTTCAGGCTCGGTGTCTACAGGGATTGGGACTCCAGGTGGTACGGCGAAAAAAACTACGCCGCGTTCGTGCACGAGGATCTGAGTGTCAGGCGGTTCGTGAAAAAAAAGATGTTCCACGCGGGGGTTTCAAGGATAGAGATAGAGCGCACCGCTAACAACGTAAAGGTCATAATACGCACTGCAAGGCCCGGCATAATAATCGGCAAAAGGGGCGCCGAGATAGACGTGATGAAAAAACAGCTCGCAAAGCTCACGGGCAGGGAAGTAAACCTTGAGATTGTCGAGATAAGAAAGCCAGACCTTGACGCGCAGCTCGTTTCCGAGAATGTGGCGCTACAGCTTGAAAGAAGGGTGTCTTTCAGGAGGGCGATGAAAAAGGCGGTAACAACCACATTGCGCATGGGAGGCAAGGGCATAAAGATAATGTGCGCGGGCCGGCTTGGCGGCGCTGAGATTGCAAGGACGGAGTGGTACAGGGAAGGCAGGGTGCCGTTGCATACGTTAAGGGCTGATGTTGACTACGGCACTGCCGAGGCAAGAACCACCTACGGCGTCATCGGGGTAAAGGTTTGGGTCTATAAGGGCGAGTTGACCGTTCCTCAGATAGGCATAGTCAAAGAGGACGCGGCACAGCAGTCATAAATTATTGAGGGCGCTTTCACGGGGGATTTAAGAACAGATGTTAATGCCAAAGAAGGTAAAATTCAGAAAGCAGCAGAGGGGCAAAAGAAGGGGTCTCGCCCACAGGGGGTCAACCCTCTCGTTTGGAAACTACGGGCTTCAGGCGACCGAGTGCGGGTGGCTGTCAACCCGCCAGATTGAGGCCGCCAGGATAGCGATGACAAGGTACATTAAAAGGGGCGGGAAGATATGGATAAGGATATTCCCGGACAAGCCCATCACAAAGAAGCC
>JBBTGV010000053.1:1121-15951 GCA_038041305.1 Deltaproteobacteria bacterium
AGATAACCGATGCACTATTACAAAATATTAAAGAGCATGATTTTTTCGTGGTAAATTTCGCCAACGCCGACATGGTCGGGCACACCGGAAATCTCAAAGCGACGATTAAAGCGATGGAAGCTATGGATAAGGAGATGCCCGGACACGCCCATCACAACGCAGCCAGCCGAGACCCGTATGGGCAGCGGAACGGGCGCCCCTGAGGACTGGGTGGTTGTGCTCAAGCCCGGCAGGATCCTCTACGAGATGGAGGGCGTGACCGAGGACATTGCAAGGGAGGCCTTCAGGCTCGCATCCCACAAGATATCCATACCGACAAAGTTTATAAAGAGGCAGGAGATATGAAGGCGACCGAATTAAAGGCATTAAAGGCCGATGAATTGAGGGCAAAGGATCAGGAGCTTAAGAAAGAGTTGTTTAACCTTAAGATGCGCCATGCCGGAGGCACTCTTGAAAACCCGCTTAGGCTTAGGATATTAAGGCGGGATATCGCGCGGGTTAAGACAATATTGAGAAATAAGGAAAAGGGAGCATAAAGGATGTCAGAGGAAAGAGGCAGGAGAAAGACATTCGTAGGAAGCGTTGTAAGCGATAAGATGGACAAGACCGTAGTTGTCGCGGTTGAGAGCCTTACAAAGCATCCTTTTTACGGCAAATACGTAAAGAGAAGGGTCAAGTTTTTCGCGGATGACGCAGGCAAGCAGTGCGGCATGGGGGACAGGGTTTTAATAGAAGAGACCCGGCCAATAAGCAGGCTAAAGAGGTGGCGGGTGAAAGAAATAGTGGAGAAGGCCGGATGATACAGATACGTTCCATATTGAGCGTGGCGGACAATTCAGGCGCAAAAAGGGTCTCCTGCATAAAGGTTGTCGGCGCTTCAAACAAGCTCATTGCAACCATCGGCGATGTGATAATCGCCAATGTCAAGGAGGCGCTCTTTGACGCAAAGGTGAAAAAGGGCGATGTCGTGCGCGCGGTCGTGGTGCGCACGGTAAAGGAAACGAGAAGGGCTGACGGTTCTTACATAAGGTTTGACGAGAACTCCGTCGTGATTATAAACAAGGACGGCGAGCCGGTCGGCACAAGGATATTCGGGCCTGTTGCAAGGGAACTCAGGGCAAAGCGCTTCATGAAGATTATTTCCCTTGCGCCAGAGGTTCTGTAGGGCCTGCTCAGGCACAATAAAATAGACGGAAGGGTCTTGGAAAAATGCAGTTCAGGATAAGAAGAGACGACCAGATAATGGTGATTGCCGGCAGGGAAAAGGGCAAGACGGGCAAGGTCATAAGGGTGATACCCGAAAAGGCCGCGGTGCTGATCGAGAAGCTCAATGTTGTAAAGCGCCATCAAAAGCCGTCCCAGAAATACAAGCACGGGGGGATTGTGGAGAAGGAGGCGCCTTTGTCAATATCAAACGTCATGATCCTTTGCCAGAAGTGCAAGGGCCCGGTCAGGGCCGGCATAAAGATACTCTCGGACGGAAAGAAGGTAAGGTTTTGCAAAAAGTGCAAAGAGGTGTTAGATAAGTGACCGCGAGACTTAAAGACCAATACGGCAAAAATGTCGTGCCAGTAATGATGAAGGAGTTTAACTACTCCAATCCCATGCAGGTGCCCCGGCTTGAGAAGATTGTCCTTAATATCGGGGTGGGGGAGGCCACAAAGGACGTAAAAGTCCTTGAAACCGCCCAGAGGGACCTGTTGGCGATTACGGGGCAGAAGCCGGTTGTCACAAGGGCGAAGAAATCCATAGCCACCTTTAAGCTCAGGGTCGGCATGCCGATAGGCTGCATGGTCACGTTGAGGGGCGCGAAGATGTACGAGTTTTTTGACCGCTTCGTTAGTTTCGCCATACCGAGGATAAGGGACTTCAAGGGCCTGCCCGACAAATCGTTTGACGGCAGGGGCAATTATACGGTCGGCATAAAAGAACAGATAATATTCCCTGAGATTGAATACGACAGGATTGACAAGATCAGGGGGCTTAATATCACGATAAGCACAACCGCGAAGACTGATGAAGAGGGGAAGGCGTTGCTTAAAAACCTCGGCATGCCTTTCAGGAGCTTACGGGAATAAATAAGGAGAAGGGGACAGGAGCTTGGCTAAGAAATCACTCATAGCAAAGGCCAAAAGGGCGAAGAAGTTCAAGGTAAGGGAGTATAACCGTTGCCCCATATGCGGAAGGTCCCGCGCCTACTACAGGAAGTTTAACATGTGTAGGATATGTCTGAGGAAGATGGCACTCAAGGGAGAGCTTCCGGGCGTCATCAAATCAAGCTGGTAGCGTTTTCGGCCACGGCCTTTTTAAGGCCGGGCGATGTTTAAGGATGCGCGGATTTGATAATGTCCGGCAATCATAAGGAGGATTTTTAGACAGAGATGGCGATTACAGACCCTATTGCAGATATGCTTACGATGATTAGGAACGCGGTGCGCGTCAAGAAGCCGGAGGTTATTACGCCTCTGTCCGGGATTAAGCGGGATATTGCCAAGATACTTAAGGAAGAAGGCTATATAAAGGACTTTAGCGTCGTGAAGGAAGACGGTCTGGCGAAGCTCAAGATACAGCTTAAGTTCCTGCCGGTCAAGAGAAGCGCCATTACGAACATAAGGAGGGTAAGCAGGCCCGGTTTGAGAAAGTATGTCGGGAAGGACAAGATACCAAAGGTTTTAAACGGGCTTGGCACGGCCATTATCTCCACGTCAAAGGGCTTGATGTCCGACAAAACCGCCCGGGAACTCGGCGTGGGGGGGGAGCTGATCTTCACGGTCAGCTAACATTAGTTTGATGAGCATTGGCAATAATCGTCTGTTTCGCGTTCTAAGCCTGAAGGCTAAAAAAGGATTGAGGGATTATTTAAAATGTCAAGGATAGGCAAACGCCCCATAGCAATACCGCAGAATGTAAAGGTCCTCCTTGAGGGCAGGCTCGTTAAGGTAACCGGGCCTCTTGGTACGCTTGAATTTCCGCTTAAAAAAGAGGTGGATGTCCAGATGAGCGGAACGGACTTAAGCGTAACGAGGATTGACGACAGCAGGACCGCAAGGAATCTGCACGGCCTTACAAGGACCATTGTAAGCAACATGGTCATGGGCGTTTTGAGCGGTTTTGAGAAAAAACTTGAGATAATAGGCGTGGGATACAAGGCGGACGTTCAGGGCAACACGGTAACCCTCGCCCTCGGATATTCGCATCCGATAAAATACGTCCTTCCAAAGGGCGTGAGCGCAACCGTTGAAAAGCAGACGGTTATCATACTCAAGGGGCCCGACAAGCAGGTCGTGGGTCAGGTTGCCGCAGAGATAAGGGCGTTCAGGGCGCCTGAGCCTTACAAGGGCAAAGGCATTAAATACGACTACGAGGTTATAAGGAGAAAGGCTGGAAAGGCAGGAAAGGCGGCGGGAGGCAAGTAAATGAAAAGGCTTATGACTACAAAGTTGACCGGCCTTGAAAGAAGAAGGCTCAGGATAAAGAAAAAGATAAGGGGCACCTCGGAGCGCCCGAGGCTGAGCGTCTACAGGAGCCTTAATCACATGTATGTCCAGATAGTTGACGACACCGTTGGCAAGACCATCGTTGCGGCGTCAACAGCCGCGTTTGCCGACGACAAGAAGAAGAAAATAGACAAGGCAAAGGCAGTGGGCGAGGCCATCGGCAGGCTTGCCATCGGCAAGGGCATTGATAGTGTCGTGTTTGACAGGAGCGGACACGTCTACCACGGCAGGATAAAAGCGGTTGCGGAAGGCGCAAGGCAGGCGGGGCTTAAATTTTAGGATATCCTCAACCAGCCTTGAGCCGCAAGATTAAAGTTTTACGATAAGACGCATTAAAACTCAGGAGGTTTTTTTTGGACAAGATAGACGCAGGTGGCCTTGAGCTTAAGGACAAACTCGTATACCTTAACAGGGTTGCAAAGGTCGTAAAGGGAGGCAAGAGGTTCAGCTTCAACGCGATAGTCGTTGTGGGAGACCACAAGGGGCATGTCGGCGCCGGGCTGGGCAAGGCAAACGAAGTCCCCGAGGCAATAAGAAAGGCGATAGAGCAGGCAAAGAAGAGCCTTTTTAAGGTGCCTGTCGTGGAGGGGACGATCCCATACGAGGTTACCGGCACCTACGGGGCAGGCAAGGTGTTTTTAAGGCCCGCGTCCGCAGGCACCGGCATAATCGCCGGAGGCGGCGTCAGGGCCGTCGTAGAGGCCGTCGGCATAACGAATGTGCTTACTAAATCCATAGGCACGAGCAATCCGCATAATGTCGTAAAGGCCACGATGGAGGCGCTTAAACAGATCAAAAGCCGCGGCGAGTTTGCAAGCCTGAGGGGCAAGGACATATAATAACATGACAGGGAAAACCGTAAAGATAACGCTTAAGAAGGGCAAGAGCGGGAGCACTCAAAGGCAGAGAAATGTCCTGATCGGGCTTGGCCTTAAGAAGGTTAATTCAACAAAGGTGCTCAATGATACGCCTGCCGTAAGGGGCATGATATATAAGGTTGCCCACCTTGTGTCGGTTGAGTCGGCTGGGTAGGATTGCAACAGTGATAGAAGGCGCGGTTTTTTCGGGTTTATTTTCAGCGGTTGCGGATATATCAACGGACGGGCAAAAGATATTAAAGCGGAGAGACAATAAAAATGCTTGACAGGCTTAAGGCCCCTCCGGGCTCAAACAAGAAAAGAAAAAGGGTCGGACGCGGCGAAGGCGGCGGCTCTGGAAAGACATCCGGCAAGGGAGGCAAAGGCCAGACTGCCCGCACCGGAGGCAGCATCAGGCCCGGGTTTGAAGGCGGCCAGATGCCTCTTAAGAGAAGGCTTCCGAAGCGTGGGTTTACGAATATATTCAGGGTCAAGGTACGGATTGTGAATGTCGGGGATATCGCAAAGGTGTTTGCCTCCGGCTCTGTCGTGGACGTGGCCGCGTTAAAGGACAAGGGGCTTATAAAGGGAAGGACAGGCCCTGTCAAGGTGCTCGGCGAAGGCGATGTGATCGCGCCGCTTACTGTCAAGGCGAATCTTTTCAGCGCGAAGGCCATTGAGAAGATTAAGGCATCCGGCGGTGTGGCGGAGGTTATATAATTGGCTGCAATAGCACCGAATATCGGCAAGGTACCTGAGCTAAATAAACGTATACTGACAACCTTAATACTGCTTGCCGTTTTCAGGATAGGCGTTTTCATACCCACGCCCGGCATTGATTCGGCGGCCCTTGCTGGTTTTTTCAGCGCCGCAAGCGGCACGCTTCTTGATTTCGCCACAATGTTCACCGGCGGTGCGCTGAGGAGGTTTTCCGTATTGTCCCTCGGCATTATGCCGTACATCAGCGCGTCCATAATACTGCAGCTTTTAACCGCCGTTGTGCCGCACCTTGACAAGCTTCAAAAGGAGGGGGAGAGCGGGAGAAAGACCATTACGCAGTACACAAGGTATCTTACGGTTGCGTTGAGCATAGTGCAGGGGTTCATGATCGCGGCGGGCCTTGAGAGCATGAAGGGGCAGGCAGGCGAGCCTGTTGTCCTTAATCCCGGCATGGGCTTTAAGCTGCTTACCGTGTTTACCCTTACGGCGGGCACGATATTCCTGATGTGGCTTGGCGAGCAGATAACCGAAAGGGGCATAGGAAACGGCATCTCGCTCATAATATATGTCGGCATAATAGCGGATATGCCGACCGCGGCATACAATACCATACAACTTGTGAGGGGCGGGGAGATGAATTTTCTCTTGGTCCTTTTTCTTATAGCGTTCATGGTGGCTGTCGTGGCGTTTATCGTGTTCATGGAGCTCGGACAGAGGAAGATCCCGATACAGTACCCGAAAAGGGTGGTCGGGAGAAAGGTGCTCGGAGGCGGAACGCAGTATTTGCCCCTGAAGGTCAATTCCGCCGGCGTGATACCGCCGATATTCGCATCTTCCATAATCGTATTCCCGGCAACGGTTGCGAACTTTATCAACATACCTTTTTTCAAGAGCATGGCGGCAAGTCTTAATCCCGGAGGGCTTTTATACAATCTTTTATATGTCGCCTTGATAGTGTTTTTCACTTATTTTTATACCGCGATTCAATTCAACCCCAAGGAGGTTGCGGAGAACCTTAAGAAATACGGCGGTTTCGTCCCAGGGATAAGACCCGGCGCGAATACCGCAGACTATATTGACACGGTGCTCGGAAGGCTTACCCTCTGGGGCGCCCTTTATCTTGCGCTTGTGTGCGTGTTGCCGTCGTTTTTAGTCGCCGAGTTCAGTGTGCCGTTTTATTTCGGAGGCACGGCCCTCCTTATTGTCGTGGGCGTTGCGATGGATACGGCGCAGCAGGTGGAATCGCACCTGCTTGCAAGGAGCTATGACGGGCTAATGAAGAAAAGCAGACTAAAAGGCAAGGAACTTTAAGGCATGAATATCATACTCCTCGGGGCGCCGGGCGCAGGCAAGGGGACGCAGGGGAAGAACCTTTCCGAACGGTTTAAGATATCGCAGATATCCACCGGGGATATCTTAAGGGCGAATGTAAGGAACAGGACCGCGCTCGGGCAAAAGGCTAAGGAGTACATGGACAAGGGCGCTCTGGTGCCTGACGACCTTGTGGTAAGCATGGTGGTTGAGAAGATTCAAAACGAAGACAGCCGGAACGGATTCATACTTGACGGGTTTCCGAGGAACATAAATCAGGCGGGGGTCCTTGACGCGACGCTTTCAGGCATGAACAAGTCCGTTGACCATGTCGTTGGCATTGAGGTGGACAGGAAGGAACTCGTAAGGAGATTAAGCGGCAGAAGGGTTTGCAGGAAGTGCGGCGCGAGCTACCACACCATCTTCAATCCGCCGGTCAACATAGGCATGTGCGACAAGTGCGGCTCAGAGATATACCAGAGGGACGACGACAGGGAAGATACGATAGAGGCGCGGCTTAAGGTATATGAAAGCGAGACCTTCCCTTTAATAGAGTATTACACAAAGAAGTCACTTTATATGCCTATTGACGGCAAGGGCGCAGTTGACCAGATAACGGAAAGCATAGTGGATGTTATTACGAAAGGAAGCAGTAATAATTAACTCGCCGGATGAGATTGAACGGATAAGGAGGAGCAGCCGCATCGTAGCAGAGGTCCTTCAGATCTTAAGGGAAAAAGTTAGGCCCGGCGCTACTACCATGGACCTTGAGCGCATAAGCGGCGAGGAGACGAGGAAAAGGGGCGCGAGGCCGGCCTTCAAGGGCTACAGGGGATATCCCTTTTGCCTCTGCGCTTCAATAAACAGCGAGGTTGTGCACGGCATGCCGTCGGAGAAAAGGACGCTTAAGGACGGCGATATATTGAGCATGGATTTTGGCGTATATTATGACGGTTTTTACGGAGACGCGGCCGTTACCGTGCCTGTGGGGAGTATCTCCGAAGAGGCAGGCAGGCTGATAGAGGCCACAAGACAGTCGCTTGAGGACGGGATTAAGGCGGCGCGCGAGGGCGGCCGTTTAAACGACATAGCATACGCGATACAGAGCTATGTTGAGGCGCGGGGCTTCTCGGTCGTAAGGGATTTTGTCGGGCACGGCATAGGCAGATCACTGCATGAACCGCCGCAGGTGCCAAACTACGGGGAACCGGGCAAGGGAATAAGGCTTAAGTCCGGCATGGTGCTCGCCATTGAGCCTATGATAAACGCGGGCAGAAGCGAAGTGAAGGTGCTGGAAGACGGCTGGACCGCAGTCACGGCGGACGGGAGTTTGTCGGCGCACTTTGAGCACACTGTGGCGATAATGCGCGACGGTCCGGATGTGCTGAGCAGAATTTAATTTAAGATCGGATGCGTGAGGGAATGCCAAAGGAAGAGCCTATACAAGTTGAAGGCACGGTGCTTGAAACGCTGCCGAATGCCATGTTCAGGATAGAGCTTGAAAACGGGCACAAGGTGCTCGCGCATGTCTCCGGGAAGATGAGGATGCATTTTATAAAAATATTGCCGGGCGACAAGGTTACGGTGGAGCTTTCCCCGTACGACCTTACCAGAGGCAGGATTACCTATAGGGCGAAGTGATGTTGGCGGCAGGGGGGCAAGGGGTCTTTTGCGGGGACGGTTTTTCTTAAGAAAAAAGATTTCATACAAGGGCGTAATCAAGGGGTGAAACGCGGATGAAGGTAAGAAGCTCTATTAAAAAAATATGCGCGAAATGCAAGATCGTCAAAAGAAGCGGCGTTGTCAGGGTAGTGTGCGAGAACCCTAAGCACAAGCAGAGGCAGGGGTAATTCATTATTGGCGGCACGGCGGATGCCGCGGGCAATGCAGGGGAAAAATACCTTGCGCCGTTTACGGCGGGGCTATTAAATTGTTTAAAGCAGGAAACAAGGAGGTTGTATCTTGGCAAGGATAGCGGGTGTTGATTTAAGCAAGGGCAAAAGGATATGGGTGGCTCTTACAAAGATATTCGGCATAGGCATAAGCCGGTCGCACGCGATATTGGCCAAGGCCGAGGTTGACCCTACGATAAAGACAGGCGATCTCACGGAGACGCAAATCGCCGCGATAAGAAAGGCCATTGACACGGGCTACAAGGTTGAGGGAGACTTGAGGAGAGAGGTCTCAATGCACATAAAGATGCTGCAGGACATCGGCTGCTACAGGGGCGTGCGCCACAGAAAGGGCCTTCCCGTGCGGGGTCAAAGGACACATACGAACGCAAGGACGAGAAAAGGGCCGAGGAAGGGCGTTGTTTCAATACGCAAGGCCGAGTAGCGTGTTTGTAAAATTTTCAGCAATAGACAACAATAAAAAGAGGGCGGGATGACAAAACCTAAGAAGGAAAAAAGGGCGGTATCAAAGGGCATTGCGCACATAAAGTCCACGTTCAACAACACTATCATAAGCATAACAGACCCTGCCGGGAATGTGATCGCATGGTCAAGCGCGGGCTCGCAGGGCTTTAAAGGCTCAAGAAAAGGCACCCCGTTCGCCGCTCAGGTCGCGGCCGAGGCCACGGCGAAGAAGGCCATGGATATAGGCGTAAGGACCGTTGACGTTTATATAAACGGCCCGGGCGCAGGCAGGGAGGCGGCCCTGAGGTCGCTGCAGGTGGCCGGATTCGGCATCAGCCTGATAAGGGACGTGACGCCGCTGCCGCACAACGGGTGCAGGCCGCCGAAGAGGAGAAGGGTTTAGCAAAGGGTTAAGTTCATTGGCAATCAAGGCAGATATTTTTTTAAGCGACAGGGGAGGATATTTTGGCAAGGCAAATTGATTCGGTATGCAAGTTTTGCAGGCGAGAGGGCATGAAGCTCTTCCTGAAATCAGACAGGTGCTATACGGACAAGTGCGCGTTTGAGAGAAGGAGCTACTCGCCGGGCCAGCACGGACAGTCAAGGGGAAAGGTCTCCGAGTACGCTCTGCAGCTGAGGGAGAAGCAGAAGGTTAAGAGGATGTACGGCCTTCAGGAGGCGCAGTTTAAGAACACATTCAAGCAGGCTGACCGGGCAAAGGGCATAACGGGGCAGTTGCTCGTTTCATACCTTGAGAGAAGGCTTGATAACGCCGTATACAGGCTCGGCTTCGCCGGGTGCAGGAAAGAGGCGCGGATATTGGTTACGCACGGCTACGTTACGGTCAACGGGAGGAAGGTCAACATACCTTCCTTCAGGCTCAAGGCCGGGGATGCGGTTGCCGTGGTGGAGAAGAAGAGGCAGGATGCGAAGGTCCTTGGAAACCTTAAAACAGTTGAGAGAAGGGGGGTGCCTGAGTGGCTTAGCCTTGAGAAAGAGGCGCTTAGGGGGACTGTCGTGAGGCTGCCGAGAAGGGATGACGTGACCGTGCCCATAAGCGAGCAGCTTATTGTTGAGCTTTATTCAAAATAAAAGCGCATTTGTTTCATGTCCTGTGTTTTAGGCAGGCGGTTTGGCTTAACAATAAAAATTTAAAAATAATTTCTTCATAAAAAGGCAGGGGCATAATGCAGAAAAACTGGCGTGACCTTATAAAACCGAAAAAGCTTGAGGTTGAAAAGGAGACACTTACTCCGACTTACGGCAAGTTCATAGCCGAGCCGCTTGAGCGCGGGTTTGGAACGACCATCGGGAATTCGTTAAGACGGGTGCTGTTGTCCTCCCTTCAGGGCGCCGCGATAACGGGCGTGAGGATTGAGGGGGTGCTGCACGAGTTTTCCACTGTCCCGGGCGTAAAGGAGGATGTCTCCGACATAATATTAAATCTTAAGCAGGTACGGCTTAGGATGGAGGGGGACGGCCCTAAGACGCTTAAGATTAAGGCCACCGGCGAGGGGGTTGTAAAGGCAGGCGACATAATATGCGACTCAACGGTTGAGGTGTTGAACCCGGAGCAGCATATAGCCACGGTGTCAAAGGATTCAAGGCTTGAGTGCGAGCTTATCGCCAACGCGGGCAAGGGATATGTCCCCGCGGAAAGAAACAAGACGCAGGACATGCCCATCGGCACAATCGCGATTGATTCAATCTATCAGCCGGTTGTCCGAGTAAACTTCAACCTGACCCATGCAAGGGTGGGGCAGAGGACCGATTACGACAGGCTTGCCCTTGAGGTTTGGACAACGGGGGCCATTGACCCTCAGGGCGCCGTAGCGATAGCCGCAAAGATACTTAAAGACCAGCTGAGCGTATTCATAAGCTTTGATGAAAAGGAAGACGAGGGCGCGGAGCACGAGAGGATTGATGCAAAGCCCAAGTTCAATGAAAATCTGTTTAAGACGGTTGAGGAGCTTGAGCTCTCCGTAAGGTCGGCGAACTGTCTTAAAAACGCGGACATAAAGTACATAGGCGAGATGGTGCAGAAAACCGAGTCTGAGATGCTTAGGACAAAGAACTTCGGCAGAAAATCGCTTAACGAGATAAAAGAGATACTTAAAGGCATGGGTCTTGACTTCGGCATCAAGCTTGATGGCTACCCGGGCAGGGATGTCCTTGACGGGATGCACATGCAAAAGAAGGAAGGCGCTTAGGCCCCGGTTCAGTTGGCAAGGCAAGATGTTGTTTCGTGATTTTTTAAAAAATAAAGGAAGCGAAAAGGCAAGATGAGACATAACAGGGATGAAAAGAGGTTTGACAGGACATATAGTCATCTAAGGAGCATGTTCGCTGGCATGACGAATGACCTTATAACCGCAGGCCGAATTAAGACGACCGTGCCGCGGGCAAAGGCGCTCAGGCGCTATGCGGAGCGCATGATAACGCTCGGCAAATCCGGCACGCTTGCCGCGAGGAGAAGGGCGTTCGCTTTTTTAAGGAGCAAGGCCGTTGTTACAAGGCTTTTTGGCGAGATTGCCCCAAGGTATAAGGACAGAAACGGGGGATACACGAGGATACTTAAGATAGGCGACAGGCCGGGGGACGCGGCACCCATGTCCTTTATAGAGCTTGTTGAGGCAGAGATTGCGCCTGAGGCAAAGGCCGCTAAGAAGGCGGCTACAAAGAAGCGCGCGACCGCAAAGAAAAAGACGCAGGCCGCGGCGGCAACTGGCGGGGCAAAAAAGGCAAAGGCAAAAGAAGCAAAGGCAAAAGAAGCAAAAAAAGAGCCTGCCTGAAAACGTATCGCGAGCGTCGACCCGTGTTTAGTATGGGCGCCACGAAAGGCGAGTTAAAGGGGGTCAGCGAGCGACATGGAAATAGTGATATTCCTTGGTTTTGAGGCACCCGTCATCAATCGGCGGGGTGTTTAAAAAAAATAGAGACAAGCAGATGCAATAAAAAAACCCGGCATAAACCCGGGTTTTTTTATTGCATCGGACAATCTATTGTTATTACAAATGACGCACTCGGAGACCTTACGCCGGAGAAATACCGGCAACACAACGCTGAAAACTCTACTTTGAAACTGTCTGCCTGATGGGGAAGCTGACGGATGGGTCTTGTTTTAAGTTTTTTTTAGGCCTCGGCAACCCCGTCTTTTTTGAGGTTTTTAATCCTGTACATCGCGTGGTCCGCCAGATGTATGAGTTCGTCCTTGTCCCTTGCGTCGACCGGGTAAGAGGCGACCCCGAAGCTCCCGGTCATGTGAATGCTTAAGCCCTCGTCCTGCAGAAAAACGCCTTCCCTCATGGCATCCCTGATCTTTTGTGCGACGCCAGCCGCGTTTTTCTTTGACGTGCCGGGCATAACGACTATGAATTCATCGCCGCCGTACCTGCAGGCCATGTCCACGTTCCTTGTCATGCTTGATATCAGCGTCCCGATTTCCTTAAGAAGCTTGCTGCCGCGCATGTGTCCGAAGTTGTCGTTCACCTCCTTGAAGAAATCCAGGTCAAGGAATATTATAGACAGGTCGTAGTTGAACCTCTTCGCCCGTTCAATCTCATATTCAAGCCTTGTGTGCAGGAATCTTGAGTTGTAGAGCTTTGTGAGGTCGTCGGTAATGGTGAGCTCCTGCACCTTGTTGAAAAAGTACGCGTTCTCAATCGCAATGGCGGTGTAGTCCGCAACGGTGGTAATCATGAGGAGGTCCTCTTCATCAAAGCCAGCGCCCTCTCCGACCTTGTTTATAAGCTCAATGACTCCAAGGCATTTGCCTCTTGCCGAAAGCGGCACGCAGATTATGGACTTTGTCCTGAATTCCGTAAGCTTGTCCGCCTTCTCGCAGAACCGTGGGTCCTTGCTGACGTCAGGCACTAAAAGCGGCATCCCCTCTTTCGCAACCCAGCCCGCCACGCCCTCTCCGAGCTTGAGCCTGAAGTCCTTGAGTTTTTCCGCGCCCGGACCGACGATTATCTCAAACCTCAACTCGTTTGTGCCCTCGTCAAGGAGAAGAAGCGACCAGTTCTTCGGGTGCATTAGCTCGCTTACCTTTTCCATCACGATCTTTAATATCTCCCTCAGATCAAGCGATGAAGTGAGCGCCTTGCCAATTTCATTGAATGCGGCAAGCTGAAGGAGCCTCTGGTTGGTCTCCTTTGTCTGCGCTTCGTTTCGGTCCGCGGCGTTGTCTGTTTTCACGGGGCTCATTTTTTAAATATATAGTATAACTCCTTAAAAATCAAGATTATAAAGGACTTTTTAAGCGTTTATCTGGTTTTGGATAGTGCGGAGATCGCGCATTGGATGCGTTTTGTAATCTCTCCGGGACAGCCGTTTTTTATCGGCTTTTTTTCAATTGCAACAAGCGGGACGACATCAATGATTGAGTTCGTAAGGAACGCCTCATCGGCGTTAATGAGGTCGCGTTCGCAAAAAAACGCCTCTTTTACCTTGATGTTAAGCCTTCTTGCAACGAGGATTACCTTTGACCTTATGACTCCGTTGAGCGCCCCTTCATGAATTGGACACACGGGATACGCAGGGGCAGTGTATAAGGTGCTCTTCGCAACAATAAAGATGTTCGTTGCCGTGCCTTCCGTAACCATATTGTCCCTGTTTACAAAAAGCCCTTCAAACGCCTTTTTATCGCCGGCCTGTTTTTTTCCGAGTATGTTCGGCAGGAAATTAAGGCTTTTTACGCCGGGCAGCACCGGGGAAAGATCCCTTAAAAACACCGCCTCTACGCCCTTTTCCTGCAATCTCCCCGAGAGCTTGGCGTCAATGGGCCTGCAAGTAATGACGGTTGCCGGCGTTGAATCCCCCGGCATGTATCCAAAGGGGTCTGTCCCCCTTGACACGGTTATTCTTACTGCAGAGGCGCATCCGCCAAGATTGTTTTGCCTGACAAGCCTGTCTATTGCGTTGTTTTTTATGTCTTGAAAGAGATTTTTTAAAAGGACTTGTCTTATGCCCATTGCCTTTATGCCCTGTTTCATGCGCTGAAGATGCTCGTAAAGGAATATTGGCTTTGCGTTAATTGCCTTTATTGTCTCAAACACCCCGTCTCCGTAATTAAATCCCCTGTCAAACACGGAGATTAATGCCCTCTTTTCCGCCGCAATGCTCCCGTTCAGGTAAACAAAGTTTTTTTTGTCCATTTTTAGTCTTTTATGCCAAGTGGTCTAAAAAAATCCGAGGCTTTAAGAAGCGTCTCGCTGTATTCATGTTCCGGCACGGAATCCGCCACAATCCCGCCTCCTACGCTCAGGCGCATGACATCGCCCCTGAATATCGCTGTCCTTATCGCCATGGACATGTCCATGGCGCCGTTAAACCCGGCCCAGCCGATGCCGCCGGTATATACGCCCCTCGGCGCTTTTTCAAGCTCGTCAATAATCTCCATAGCCCTTATCTTCGGCGCGCCCGTAACAGAGCCGCCGGGAAAGATTTTCTTAAGCGCGTGAATGGAGTTGATTCCCTTGTTAAGCCTGCCCCTTACGGTTGAGACCATGTGATACAGGTGCGGATAGGCCGTGATGCCGCCGAATTCAGGCACCTCTATTGTCCCGGCCTCGCATATGGCCCCGAGGTCGTTTCTCTCAAGGTCTACGATCATAACATGCTCTGCCGCCTCTTTCCCGCTTGACTTCAGCTCATCAAGGAATTTCTTGTCCTCATCGGGTGTTTTACCCCTTGGCCGGGTGCCTTTTATCGGCATCGTCGTTGCCATGTCGCCGGATATCTTCAGAAGCCTTTCAGGCGAACAGGATAGTATCTGAAAATCCTTGAGGTCAAGAAAAGAGCTGAAAGGCGCCGGATTTTTTTCAACAAGCGTTGAATAAAGCCTGAACGGGTCTCCCTCCCATTGGATTTCAAGCCGTTGCGAGAGGTTTATCTGGTATATGTCGCCTGCCGCGATGTATCCCTTTGCCGCGTTGACGGCATTTATGTATTCTTGCCTTGTGAAATTTGACAAATATGCCGCGGCAGCCGGGTTGACGCTGATATCGCCGGATTGAGGCGAATGCCCCGTTCCGCCCCTCAATGCGTCAATAAATATTTTGAGTCTCTTTTTGTCTCCGAGCATGGA
>JBBTGV010000054.1:0-7273 GCA_038041305.1 Deltaproteobacteria bacterium
CAATTGAGGACTTAAGGCAACTAATTTACGCCATAAAAGAGTCTACGAACTACAAGCCGGTCTCGGTGAAGATAGCGGCGGTGCACAATGTCGCGGCAATCGCGTCCGGCATCGTAAGGGCAGGAGCCGACATCGTCTATATTGACGGGTTCAGGGGCGGCACTGGCGCGGCACCACTTGTAATAAGGGACCACCTGGGCATCCCGATTGAGCACGCCATAGCGGCGGTGGACGACAGGCTCCGGCAGGAGGGCATAAGGAACGAGGCCTCAATCATAGCCGCGGGCGGCATACGGTCAAGCGCCGACGCCGCGAAGGCCATAGCCCTCGGCGCCGATGCGGTCGCGATAGCAACGGCCGCGCTTATAACAATGGGATGCACTGTTTGTGGAAAATGCTACACGGGCAACTGCTCATGGGGTATAACGACCCAGAGGCCTGAGTTGACCGCAAGGCTTGACCCGGAGGTCTTTGCGGACAGGCTTATAAACCTAATACACGCATGGGAGCATGAGTTGAAAGAGATCCTAGGCGCGCTTGGAATAAACGCGATAGAGAGCTTAAGGGGCAACCGGGAGAGGCTGAGGGGCATCGGCCTTGACACCGCGACACAAGACATGCTCGGCGTAAAGCCGGCGGGCAGATAAAAGGAGTATAGGGCAAATGCTTCAGATAAACGCGGCAGGCATGTATTACAGGGATTTAAACAAAAAGGTCCGCGACGCGATCGCGCTCGGCGAAACCGAAATAGTCCTTAAAAACATAAACGGCCAGTACTATATCGGCGACGGCCTAAGGGGCAGCGCGAGGATCGTGGTTGAGGGCGTGCCCGGCAACGACATGGCGGCGTTCATGGACGGCCCGACGATAATCGTAAAGGGCAACGGGCAGGACAACATCTGCAACACCATGAACAGCGGCAAGGTCGTGATACACGGCAACGCCGGCGATGTGCTCGGCTACGGCATGAGGGGCGGAAGGCTCTTCGTAAAGGGCGACGTGGGCTACAGGGTCGGGATACACATGAAGGGCGTTAAGAAACAGTCCCCGGTAATCGTGGTCGGGGGCTCGGCCGGGGACTTTTTCGGCGAATACATGGCAGGGGGAACCCTGATACTCTTGGGGCTTGACCAGAAACCCGGCAAACCCATTGTCGGGGATTATCTCGGCACAGGCATGCACGGAGGCGTAATCTACATAAGGGGCGCGGTTGACGAGGGCCTCTGCGGAAAAGAGGTGGGCATCATGGAGCCTGACGCGGAAGACATGAAGGCCATTAACGATGCGCTTACGGAGTACTGCGCTGATTTAAACATGAATCTTGATGATGTCATTGGCAAGGGCTTGAATTTCAAGAAACTCCTGCCGGTCTCCTTAAGGCCCTACGGCAACCTTTACGCGTATTAACGCTTAAGCCGTAATACCACCCCCACAAAACTTTTCGCACATTCGTAATCAGGGCCTCATAAACCCCTCTTTTCCCGTTGTCTTGCGTTCATTCGCCGCGACCGGCGCATTGAACCGGCCGGGCGATGCAAAGGAAAAATACCTTGCCGGCAATCCCAGCCGTTCATGGCCGGGCAATTGAATTCCCTCATAATGTAGGTCTTGACTTCTCTTTATGAAAAAAGTAATATTATTCTCAAGAGGTTTTTCCCAAGGGGTATAACAAGGCATGGCGCTTGAGAAATTTGAAAGGCTTGAGCAGGAGGTCGTGAGGCTTCTAAAGGCTTATGAAACTTTGAAGGCCGAAAATCATGCGCTAAAATCCTCGTTAGGTTCATGCCAGCGGGAGATGGAAGGCATGAGGGAGAGGTTGGAGAGGCTGGACAGGGAAAAGGGTGTCGTAAGGGAGCGGGTTGATACGCTCCTCAGCAGGCTTGACAACATGATTGAGGGCGCTTGATTGCAGAAACGCCTGCGGCATGGCATAGGGGGCGCGCATTGAAGCATGTAACGGAGCTTGATATACACGGACATAAACTCGTGGTAAAAAGCGAGGAAGGCACTGAATACATACGCGCCGTTGAAGACTATTTAAACAACAAAATAGAGGAGGTAAAAGAGGGTACAAAGGTCGTTTCAACGCTTGATCTTGCGTTTTTAGCGGCATTAAATATAACGGGTGAGGTTGTAAAAACAAAGGAGATTCTGGATAGGATTGGGAGGAGATCAGAGGACCTCGCAGAAGAGATCCTGAAGGCTATAAAGTGAGATTCTTCTCCCCTGCAATGTTTGTGATCAGTGGGTAATTAGAACCAACACTAAAATCAAGGGAACCTTCCCTGACTGTCGGCCGGCATGCCCCAAAAGGGAAACCGAAAGCGGTTAAAAGGGGCCCACCTGTTAACAACAGGTTCAAGATACCATTGACACGGCTGTAGCGGGGGAGAAGGCATTGTTCGTTACCGCGCCCGGTTTTTAACGCTCGTAGCTGCGGCGCATGCAATGCGGCATGTTTTATCGGATGGTTTTAAAGAAAAGGACGGCGCAACAAAGGCATATCAAGGCTGCTGGTTTGCAACACGATTAGCGTAAAATGAATCTTGCGTTTTATCGGTTTTAAGCGTCTCATCCCAACTCCCGACAGACCTCCCCCGGCGCAATTATCCTGTAAATTTATCTTTATTTTTAATGCACATTGCCTTGGAAAAAGAGCCTTTGCGCTCAAAGATGCTTGAGGCGCGCCGCAGCCTTATGTTTGAAAAGGTGCTTGAATTAAGCGCGGTCATTCAGGGGAGGTTTCTTGTATCTCCTCACTTTACGGCTTCAAAGAAGGTGTTGCTCTATGCAAGCTTCAATAATGAGGTGCTTACGGAAGGGATATTTGAGGCTGCGGTAAGGCAGGGAAAGCATGTCTATTATCCGAGGGTGGCAAGGGAAGGCCGCATTGGTCTTAAGGCCGGCAGCGAGGCAAGGGGGCTAAAGTTCTTCAGGGTAAAAAGCCTTTCGGAGCTTAAGCAAGGTTCCTACGACATAAAGGAGCCGGGACACCCGGTTCATCATGCGTATGAAGACGGTTTTGACGTGGCCGTTGTTCCGGGTGTTGCATTTGACGTGTCCGGCAACAGGGTCGGCTACGGCAAGGGATATTTTGACGCGGCGTTAAAGGGGGTTCATTGCGCGATAGTCGCGCTTGCCTATGACTTTCAGGTCTTAAGCGAGGCAGACAGGGTGCATTCCGAGCCGCACGATGTGCGGGTTACGGAGATCATGACGGAAAAAAGGACGATAGACGCGGGCAGGGCCGGGAAAAGATAGGGAAATGTCTTATTAAGGAGGGGGCGTTTAATATATGGGAACATTCACCATAGTCATAGCCGCGGCTATAGCGGTAGTCTCAATACTTGCGGGCGTAGGCATAGGCTTTATCACAAGAAAGAAGATGGAGCGGGCCGCTGTTGAGGCCGGCGGGAAAACAGCCGATGTCGTCATCGTTGAGGCGAAAAAAGAGGCTGAGGGCATAAAAAAAGAGGCGGAGAGCCTGAAAAAAGAGGCGGAGCTTGCCGCAAAGGATTTGATCCTTCAGGGCAAGACCGAGTTTGAGAACGAGACAAGGGAAAGAAGAAAGGAATTGCAGGCCCTTGAGAAAAGGGTTCAGGGCAAGGAGGAAAACCTTGACAAGAAATACGAGTCCATTGAAAGAAGGGAATCCGAGTTCTTTAAAAGGGAAAAATCCTTAAGCGTGCAGGAGAAAAGGATAAAGGATTTAGAGGCGGAGATTGAGAAGATAGCCGTTGACCAGAGGAGCAAGCTTGAGAGGCTCTCGGGCATCTCGTCCGAGGAGGCGATGAGGATGCTGCTTGAGAACATGGAGAAGGAGGCAAAGCTTGAGGCTGGAAAAACCCTTAAGAGGCTTGAGGAAGAGGTAAGGGCGGAGGCGGAGAAAAAGGCCGGCGAGATAATAAGCCTTGCCATACAGAGATACTCCGGCGAGTATGTCGCCGAAAGGACGGTCTCCGTGGTCCAGCTTCCCAACGACGAGATGAAGGGAAGGATTATCGGCAGGGAAGGCAGGAACATCCGCGCAATTGAGGCCGTAACCGGCATAGACGTCATAATAGACGACACGCCGGAGGCGGTGATACTCTCAGGGCATAATCCCGTAAGAAGGGAGATAGCGAAGCTGACCCTTGAGAGGCTTATCGCGGACGGCCGCATTCATCCGTCAAGGATAGAGGAGGTCGTGTCAAAGGTGGAGGCGGAGGTCAATCAGGCGATTGCCGACGCCGGGGAAAGGGCCGTGTTTGACACGGGGCTGCACGGCATACACAAGGATATCCAGAAGCTCATCGGCAGGCTTAAGTTCAGGACAAGCTACGCGCAGAACGTGTATTCGCATTCCATGGAGGTAGCCTTCATATGCGGGGTCATGGCCTCGGAGCTTGGGCTTCCAACGAAGCTCGCAAGGAGGGCCGGGTTGTTGCACGACATCGGCAAGGCGGTTGACCATGAGGTTGAGGGCCCGCACGCTACGATAGGCGCCGAGCTTGCCAAGAAATACGGAGAGGCCCCGAAGATAGTGGCCGCCATAGGCCAGCACCACGATGCCGAGCCGGAGTCAATATTAGGCGTTCTCGTGCAGGCCGCGGATACGCTTTCAGCGGCAAGGCCGGGCGCGAGAAGGGAGATGCTTGAGGCGTATGTCAAGAGGCTTGAGGACCTTGAAAAGATCGCAAAGGGGTTCCCTGGCGTTGAGAAGTCATACGCGCTTCAGGCAGGCAGGGAAATAAGGGTTATCGTTGAGAACCAGACGGTATCGGACGACGGGGCCGTGGTGCTTTCAAAGGACATCGCGAGAAAGATTGAGAAGGAGCTTTCTTATCCTGGCCAGATAAGGGTTACCGTCATAAGGGAGTCAAGGTCCGTTGAATACGCGAAATAGGCCGGGGCGCCGTTGCCGCGTCGTTGCGCGAAACCGGTCTGGCTTTTAACTTATGGGCGATACGGCAGGGGTACTTTTTATAGGAGACATAATAGGCAGGCCCGGGAGAATGGCCGTTAAGGAACGCCTGCATTCGTTGATCAAGGAATACCTTCCGGATATCGTCATCGCGAACGGCGAGAATGCCGCGGGCGGGTTCGGCATAACCCCGGACATCGCTGAAGAGTTGAAGGCCCTAAGCATAGACGTGATAACGTCCGGCAACCACATCTGGGACAAAAAAGAGATATACGAGAGCATAAGGGCGGATAAAAGGCTTTTAAGGCCCGCAAATTATCCGGACGGCTCGCCCGGGGCCGGCTGGACCGTGGTTGCGTGTCCGGCCGGACACGACATTGGGGTGCTTAACCTTTCGGGAAGGGTTTTTATGGAGGCAATAGACTGCCCGTTCAGGGCTGCCTCTGATGCGCTTAAGAAGATAAAGGATCTTGCAAAGATAGTCATAGTTGACATGCACGCGGAGGCGACCTCCGAGAAGGCCGCGATGGCGTGGTTTCTGGACGGTCAGGTGAGCGCGGTGATAGGCACGCATACGCATGTGCAGACCTCGGACGAGAGGCTTCTCCCAAGGGGCACGGCCTTTATAACGGACGCGGGCGCAACAGGGCCGGCGGACGGCATAATAGGCATGCAGAGAGAGGCTATAATACAGAGGTTCCTGACGCAGATGCCCGCAAGGTTTGACGTCGCCTCGGGGCGCGTGGAGATTCAGGGCGTGTTTGTCTCGGTCTCGGCCAGGACCGGCATGGCGCTGTCCATTGAAAGAATAAGGCGGGCTGTTTAGGGGGCTGTTAAGGCATGGATTTAGAGCGACAGACTGATTTTCTTCTAAGGCGCGTCTCCACTGTCATGGGCGGCAGGCACGAGTTTTTGGAAAGGCTTAAGTCCAAAAACGGCGGCCCGTTAAGCGTAAAGGCGGGTTTTGACCCTACCGCGCCGGATCTTCATCTCGGACATACCGTCCTTATAAACAAGCTTAAGGACTTTCAGGATCTGGGGCACAGGGTGGTCCTCCTCATAGGCGATTTTACCGGCATGATAGGTGACCCCACTGGCAAATCCGAGACAAGAAAGCCCCTTACGAAAGAGGAGGTTTTAAGGAATTCAAAGACATACACCGCGCAGGTCTTTAAGATACTTGACGAGAAAAAAACAGAGGTTGTCTTCAACAGCGTGTGGATGGAGCCGCTTTCGTCAAGGGATTTTATTGAGCTTATGTCAAGGCACACCGTTGCAAGGATGCTTGAGAGGGATGATTTTCAGAAGAGATACAGGGATGGCCGTCCCATCGCAATGCACGAATTCGTGTATCCCCTTATACAGGGGTATGACTCCGTTGTGTTGAAATCCGACATTGAGCTTGGCGGGACAGACCAGCACTTTAACCTGCTTGTGGGAAGGGACCTGCAGAGGGAGTTCGGGCAAAGGCCGCAGATCGTCATAACAATGCCTCTGCTTGAAGGCACGGACGGGGTGCAGAAGATGAGCAAGTCGCTTGGCAACTATATCGGCATAACAGAGCCGCCCGGCGAGATATTCGGCAAGGTGATGAGCATAACGGATGGGCTGATGCTAAAGTATTATGAACTGCTGAGCAACGCCGGGGCGCGGAGCGTTGAGGCGGTAAGAAAAGGGGAAGTACATCCGAGAGACGCGAAGCTGGCCCTTGCGTTTGAGCTTACCGAGAGGTTTTGGGGCAATGCCGAGGCAGAGAAGGCTAAAGATAATTTCAAGGCCCAGTTTAGCAGAAAAGAGGCGCCAAAGGACATAGAGCTTGTGACAACCTGCGAGACATGGCTGCCTAAGATATTGGTTCAGTCAGGGCTTTCAGAGAGCACTTCGGGAGGCATAAGGCTTATCCGGGGCGCAGGGGTTCGTCTTGATGAGGCGCGCATAACTGATGAAAAATATGAATTGGCCGCTGACGATAAAGAGCATTTGATCCAGATCGGCAGGAGGTTTAAAAGGGTTAAAGTGGAGAAAAAGCGCGATTAAGGCCGTGGGCGCTTGCTGCGATAAGGCTTCAAAAGGGCGTTTAAACGGGCTTTATTTAGGCGCCCGAAATAAAGCGAAATAAAACATAGAATATCCTTGACAATGTTTTTCAAATCATATAATATTACTTTTCTCACTACGGGTAGCATGCGCGCTTAGGCCGCTTGATATTCGGTTTAAACCGTGTTATACTGTAGTCGTGGGAATCTGCTCTTTGAAAACTAAATAGCAAGCACAGTCAAACCTGTCAAATCCCTTTACATTAATCAAAGTTTGAAGATTTAAGTGGAGAGTTTGATCCTGGCTCAGAGCGAACGCTAGCGGCGCGCCTAA
>JBBTGV010000055.1:0-16022 GCA_038041305.1 Deltaproteobacteria bacterium
CCCTTCTCAACGTTAGCCTTATACCGCGGCATCTCATCCACGCCCATCTCAATCCCTATCTGGCCATCCCCTTCATCGTAACCCTCGCGCGCAAGGGTGCCGAGGCTGCCCATTTGGAATTTGCCGGGCTCTACGTATGCCATGCCCTGGACCTCTGGCATTTGCCTCTCCTTGCAGGAAGAGACAAAAAACACGGAGGCAAGCATCAAGAGCGCATATATTGCGCGGTCGCTTAGCGTGTATTTGCGCGGTGATTGCATTATGGTTTGACTGAAGAAGGGTTTTTTATGGGCATTTAAAGGGCGCTTAAGCCGTGTTGCGTTCTCATCTTATGCCCATTGTCTTTTTCTTTGAACTGTGGCACTTGCGGCAGTTTTCAAACCCCTTTGGAGGGAAGGCTATCTTGCCGTGGCATCTGCCGCAGTATTTGCCCTCCCAGATATTGTACATCGTAAAATTATTCGCCCCTTTTTGCGCTATGAATATGCCCGGGTGGCACACCTTGCATGAGAGCCAGAACGTATGCGCCTTGTGCGGGAAGCGGACGTTCGCCATGAGCCTGTCGTTTATCTCAAATATTATGTCCGCCTCAAACTGCATCTCCTCTATGTCCTGAAGGCTTTTCTCCCCTGCCCTTATCGCGCTCCTTGGCTTTATGATCCCCCTTCTTACGGCCTCGGCCCAGTCGGGATAGCCGTACTTATCCTTCGGAAAATACCTGAGCGCGAGCGCGAACTGCGAATCCTTCGCCACGGCGGGCGGCACCCAGGGGTCAAAGACCGTGAAGGTATACTCCTGTGCCTTTGATTCAACCCTCTTTTTTATCTCCTGCTCAATATTAAGCTTCTCCGCCTCCTTGTCCTGCTCCGCCCTTCTCAAGGCGTCCTTTGTGTTGAACTCAAGCGAACCTCTTGGATAAAACGGGACAGTGTCAAGCCCCGGGTCCTTATCAAGCTTTTCCACCTGCTTTGTCATGTTGCAGCTGACAACGAAACCCGCCCCGAGAAACAGGCACGCCGCCAGAAGAAGCGCCTTAACCCTTGCTTTCAGAAAAGACCTGTATCCTGTCTCCATCTATTATAAAGATCCTTCCTTCCGAATCTATGTAGATGTACGACGGGTGCTCAAGCTCGCCTTCCTTTACCCCCGGCCTTGAAAGCGTATATTGAAGCGCGCCTGCCCTGTTGAACACGAATATCATGTCGCCCTGCATGTCCGTAACATATATCAATCCGTTTTTATCCACAGCAAGGCTTCCCGGGAACCTCACCCCGCTTAACGCCACCGGGATCCTTGATACGAGGCCGCCGGTTCCGTCAAACACATATAAAACACCCCCGACCGAGTCAATGGCGTAGACATTGTCGGCCTCGTCAACCTTTATGTCGTTGAACCCGAAAAACCCCTTGTCGGAAACCGTCATTGCCCTTATGAATTTCCCGTTCTGTCCCGCGGATATTATGCGCTTATTGAGCCTGTCAACCACATGCAAGACCCCTGTTGCCCTGTTTATGGCGATGCGCCCCGGGTAAAACGGCTCTCCTGCCTGCGGAACGCCTAAAAACTCAAACGGCCGTATGCTCTCTTTCTTAACCTCAACGAACATTACCTCCTGCCTGCTCGCGTCAACGAATATGAAGTTGTCTTCCTTGTTCCTAACGATGGAGGCCGGCAGCACCATCGCCTCATGCGAAAGCTCGGCTATGTACTTAAACTCATTGTCAAAGGAGATGAGCCTCTTGTTCCCGCTGTCGGTGATATAAAGCCTTTTCTTGGCCTCGTCAAAGAAAAGGCCTGTCGGGTTTTTAAGCCTCCCTATCTCCTCGTCCCCCGCTATAACGGCAAGCACCTTTATAGGCATCTTCTCGGCGGAGATGGCAGGGGCTGAAAGGCCGAACACAACGAGCACGGAGACGATAAGAAGCAATATCCTCGGAGAATTGCGGGTCATACCAATAAACCTCTCAGTTTTATGAAACATTGGACGAAAAAACTAAAGCTGATGGCACTGAACGCATAGGTCTACGTCCTTTTTGAACCTCAGGTTGAACTCCTCTGATGCGCCCATGACGCTGTGGCACGTAACGCAGGTCATAGGCGTCTTTGACCTCGGGTCTATTATCTTGTCTCCGACAGGGTGTGTGAACGTGCCCTGCGCCGGATGGCAGTCGGCGGTTGAACATCCGCCGTTGCCGGAGGAGAGGAAGTACCTGTCGTTTGAGCCGTGCGAGGTGTGGCAACTTGTGCACATCTCAAGCTTTGGATGCGTGACCTTGCTCCTGCCGATTGAGTCCCTCGTGGAGAAGTGGCAGGAGAAGCAGACCCGCGTCTCCTTGTCCCTGAGGAGCTTTTTCCCGTCGGATGCGTGGGGGGCGTGGCATGCGCTGCACGACTTCGTGTCCGCGCCTGAGATTAAATGGCTGTAAATCTTGTTAAACCCGGCAAGCGTTGCCTTGTGGCAGGACGCGCATGTTGAGAGGATGCTTTCAGAGACTTCTTTTGCGCCCCTTATGTGGCAGGCCGAGCATTTTTTCTCCTCAAACGGCTTATGCAGCGTTGCCTTTATAAGGGCCGGCCTGTCGGACGAATGCGGGCTGTGGCAGCTGAAGCAGTCGGAACCTGCGACATCGTACCCCCAATGCGCGCGGGTATCAACGGTCTTATGGCACTTTGCGCAAAGCGCGGCCCTGCCCTCGGCAAGAAGCCCTTCGGAATTGCTCGTATGGGGATTGTGGCATAACGTGCAGTTGCCCTTCTTTACCTCGGGGTGGACATGCTTTTTGCCTTTAAAGTCCTCGGCCGGATGGCATGAGTAACAGATCTCGGCGCCGGTCTTCTTAAGAAGCCCCTTTGCGTCGGACGCATGCGAGTTGTGGCAGGCGCTGCATTTTCCGTCCATGACCGGCTTATGCACGGAGACCCCGCCCGCGAAATTCTTTTTATCGTGGCAACCGTAGCAAAGAGCGCTCCCGTCCCCTTTCAGGAGTCCCTGATGCTTTGAGGCGTGCGGACTGTGGCAGAGCGTACACTGGCCTTCCTTGACCGGCCTGTGAACTACGGCTTTTGATGAATACGCCGCAACCTCTTTATGGCAGCCGAGACAGAGATCTCTTAAGTCCCTTGCCGCGGAATATGCCGCATCAGGCGCGGCGATGAACGCCGCGGAAAAAACCGCCGCGAGCGCGCAAAATAAAAGCCCGCCCGGCTTAATCAATCTTACGCGGTTTGCCGCAGAATAAAGGATGCCATTGACCATGCAAGTTTAAATCCTTTTCTACCTTTTTATGGAATCTCCCTTATGACACTTATCGCACTGTTTTTCCTTAAAAGGCTCGTGCATTATCTTGTGCAGGAGCTTCTCCGCCCCCGCGTGAGGCTCGTGGCAGCCGAGGCAGTCGGAACTCCCGGCAGCGACATTGCCGTGCGCCTGGATGAACGCCTTTGATGTCCTGTCGCTGTGGCAGTCATTGCAGAGCATGGCGCCTTTCTGCCTTAAAAGGCCCTTTTCCTGCGCGTAATGGGCGTTGTGGCACTTCATGCACTCACCGGCCTCAATCGGCCTGTGCACGACCGCGCCCTCTTCCTTTATCTTTTTATTGAAGTCCTCATGGCAGTTCGCGCAAAGGCTTGCGGCCGGCCTCGCGAGAAGTCCTTTGATCTTGCTGCCGTGCGGCCTGTGGCACGCGGTGCACTTGTCCTGAAGGAGCGGCTCATGCGCATACTTGAACGCGCTTAGGCCGGCCTTTACGTCCTTGTGGCACTGGTAGCAGAGTCCGCCCGCAACGTCCATGAGAAGAGAGGTGTTGTTGCCGGCATGGGACTCATGGCATAAATAACACTTGCCTTCCTTGAACACCTGATGTTCGCCCTCGGGCGCGATTGACTGCAGGATAGCCCCGTGGCAATTGAAGCAAAGGTCTTCCCTTTTTGAGATAAGCAGCTTCGGCTCTGCCGTTGAATGCGGGCCGTGGCACGCGGTGCAGGCGCCGTCCTTTACCTTCGGATGCCTTATGACCTTGTTAAAATCCTTTTTCTGCTGTTGATGGCAGCTGTAGCACAGGTCCCCCGTTGGGCTTAAGGCCTGCGATTTAAAATCAGTAGCATGGGCGTCATGGCATCCGAGACACGCCCCGTTCTGAACTGGCGCATGGACGACATTCCTCGTGAACGCGTCCTTTTTATGGCACGAATAGCAAAGCCCCTCGCCGGTCGCCTTAAGCGCGTTCTTGTTGTCCGAGGCATGGGCGTCATGGCATCCGGTGCAGGCCCCGGAGGAGACCGGGGTATGGACGAACTTCTTGGCCTGCCTGTCTTTCGCGGCCGGATGGCAGTTGTAGCACAGCGTCTTTTCCGGCGCGATAATCTCATTTTTATAATCCGACGTATGCGGATTGTGGCATGCAAGACACTGGCCTTTTATCGCCGGTGCGTGCCCGTACGCCTTGGCCTTAAACGCGCCTTCCTTGTCGGCATGGCAGGTGTAGCAGAGCCGTTCCGCCTCAACCGACGTCTTTAAGGCGTCCTTTGAATCAGCCGGGTTGTGGCATGCGGCGCAGTTTTTCTCAAGGAATGGCCTGTGCGAAAACCCCCTTATGAGCTTTGCGTTTTCCGATGCGTGCGGCCTGTGGCAGGACAGACACCTCGTGCCCGTGGTGTCGTAATTGCTGTGAGCGGCGAGAAGGGCCTTGTCCCCCGCGTTGTGGCACCTTGCGCACAACGCATCCGGCTTCTCGTAGAGCAGTTTTTCGTTCCCGGATGAATGCGGGTCGTGGCACTTCGCGCAGCCGTCAACGAGCGCCCTATGCACCGTCTTTTGCTCAAAATCCTTCCTCTGGTGGCATGCGAAACAGAGGTCATTGCCCTTAAGCCTTATAAGCCCCCTGCCTTCAGAAGAATGTGGATTGTGGCACTTAAGGCATGAGTCCTGCTTAAGCGGGGCGTGGACAGAGGCATCATCCTTTTTCTTCCTGTACCCGGCATGGCATTTATAGCAAAGCTCCGCATCCCTTGCCTTCAAGGAAAGCGAACCTATAAGCCCGTGGGGCTGGTGGCATGCCTCGCAGTCCTTGTCCAGCACAGGCTTGTGCGCAACGCCCTTGGCGTACTGCTCGTATTCCTTCTGGTGGCACTCAACGCAGGACTTGCGCGCGCCCTTCTGCGCAGGCGTGCCAGCACAGCCGTACAGGAAGACAACGGCAATTATTCCAAGAAACGCTGCAACGGAAAGATGTTTATTTGCCTTCAATCCTGTCAAGCTCCTTCTGGTTTATGTCAATGGATACCGTCTCCTTCAAGCGCTTGATGTAGAGCTCAATGGCCGCGGTAAACTTGCCCCTGCCTACCATTATGTTGATATCGCGGCCGACCTTTTCAACCGGCACATAGCCTGCGGCCTCGTATCCATTTACTTTTACGACGATAAAACTGTTGTCAGGCATGGCAATGGGGCCAAGCGCATCGCCGGCCTTTGAAGAACGCAGAGACTCCATTAGTTCGCCGTGCAGCTTGTCTATCTCAACCCAGCCCACATCCCCGCCCTTTTCCTTTGATGGGTCAATTGATTCGGTCCTCGCTATAAAAGCGAAGTCGGCGCCTGATTTAAGGTCTTCCAAGATCTTTTTTGCCTTGGCCTCGTCCGTAACGTGTATTACGGATAACGCCGCCCTCGGCGATGTTTTATATTTATCCTTGTTCGCCTCATAATACTCCAATACGTCTTTTTCTTCAACCTTTATCGTAGGGAGCACCGCCTTTTTCTTGAATTGCTCAACGAGGAGTTTCTCCTCGTACTTTACTATCTTCCTCCTTAACGCCTCGTCTTTTTTATCGTAGCCTTTTTTAGCGGCCTCCCTGTCAAGAAGCCGGTGCAGTATGAGCCTGTCAACTATCGCCTTCCTCGCGTCAAGGTCCGCGCCTTTCTCATCCTCTATTTCGGATAAAACAGCGACGCCTTTAACAGCCTCCCCGTCAACGGTCGCAACGGTTTTTTCAGCCGACTCCGGGGCCTCC
Organism: Deltaproteobacteria bacterium; assembly: GCA_038041305.1. Classification (GTDB taxonomy): domain Bacteria; phylum Desulfobacterota; class GWC2-55-46; order GWC2-55-46; family GWC2-55-46; genus JBBTGV01. The sequence continues at coordinate 6,010 of JBBTGV010000055.1, forward strand.
TTTGACAACGACTTAAGGGCCGCCTCGTCTATTTCTATTTTTGCCGACTCGCGCAGCCCCGCGAAGAAGATCTTTTCCGCCGCCTTTGCCTTCTCGTTTAAGAGCCCCTTTCTTATGGCATCCCTGTCGGCCTGCGGCATCTCTTTTTTACCGTTATCGTCCTTTTTGTCTTTATCCCCTTCAGCGGCCTCGTCTTTTTTTGCCGCGTGGGCGCCTGCGTGCGCGCCGTGCGGGTCGGGTTCATCCTTCTTTATGTCCGTATCTTTCGCCTCTTGCTTTTTTTTCAACTGCTCCCTGTAGTAGACCTCTACTTCCTCGTCCGCAACCGTTATCTTGTCAAGGATCTCCTCTTTCCTGAACTCGTCAAGGAACAGATTAAGGCTGTACGCGCGCAGCCTTTCCCTTAAATCAGGGCTTTCATTGAGGTTCAGGTTTCTGGCCTCAAACGCCATGAGCTTGTTGTCAATCAGCTCGTCAAGGAACTTTGAATAGCTCTGTTTTTCAAACGAGGTCTCCGTAGTAAGGGCCTTGCCTACCCTGCCGCTTTTATGGAGCGCCCCCACATCTTCAAGCAAATCAAGCGTCGTAATCTTCTCGCTCCCGCCGATAAGCACAAGATAGTCTTTCTCCGGCGCGCCGTCAAACGGCCAGAACGCATTTGCGTCCAGACTCAAGCAAAAAATGAAGCAGAGGCATATAAACGCCGTGCGGATGAACTGCCTTGTCGCGATTTGTCTCATTGGATATATTGTCTCCGGGGTTAAAGGTTGCGTTATTGTTTTTCCTGCAATTGTTTTTCCTGCATCTGAATCTCTTTTTCCAGATACTCAAGGTTGATCTCCCTGTCCAGATCCGTCTCGGGGGTTTTGCCGGTTTCCTCGGGCCTCGGCCCGGCCTCAACGGCCGGGGTCACGGTGGCGATTGAACCTATCATCTCTTGAACGGTTTTTTGCACAAGGGCCGCGATCGTCCTTGCCTTGCCGATATCAAAAACCTTTATATAGTCGTCTCCCCTCCTCTTTATGCTCGCAGACCAGACAAGCCTGCCCTCATGCGAATCAACCATCCTTGAAGCGATTGACACGACGGGGGTTTGCCCCGATGACGCGCCGTCGTCGTATTCCTCAATGGTGCCGACGATTATGGCGTCAACGCCAAGCCGCCTGCCCAGTATCTTAAGCCTGTCAACCTCTATCTCCCCGACCGTGGAGACCTTCTCCGCAACCATGAAATGCACGATATTGCCCGGCTCCTCAACTATAAACCTTCCGTCCTTGTGCAGCTCGGCCACGAGTATGTTTGATATCACCTTATCGGCATCCCTGGCCTTTGTTATGTTGTAAAAGGGGAATACCGCGACCTTCTTAATCTTTGTGGAATCAACAGGCCGCTGCACGGGCGTCCGCCCGGCGCAGCCCCATGCCGTAAACGCGAGAAAAACAAATAGAACGACACGAGTCCTTATGGCGCATCTCCTCTGTTATCAGACAGAATATTGAAGGACACCCTGTTACTTGAATTCCCTTGCCGAATCCGAAATCTTCTTTGCCACCTCGGAGAGCCTGCGGGAGAACTGGTCCGTGCCCCTATGGCTGCTTAAAAGCGCCGCGAGTTCGTCCGAGGACTCCTTAAACCTGTCCGCCTTTGCCTTGAGCTTCGCAACAGTCTCGTTCAGCGCGTCTGCAAGGTCCTGAAACTCGTCGCCGGTTCTTACAGAGAACTTCATGCTTAAATCCCCATGAGAGAGCCTGTCTTTAAGGTCCCGCTCTATCCTGTAGAGGGGCCCGGCCATCTTTATGGGGAAAAACATCGCAATCCCGACCGCTATCAAGGCGCCGATAAAAAACGAGAGAATCACGGCAGGGAGCAAAAAGTCAAGGAATGTCCGCGCATTCACATGGAACTGCTTGAATGTCTGGCCGACCTCCTGACTGCTGTAATAGTAAAAAATTATACTCGTTACGCTTGAGGATATCAACAGAATTAATATGAACCTCAGAAGCAGCCTTATCTGCATCCGCCGCTTTATTGAATAATTTACGACCTTTCTTTTTTTAATGTCGGACATCAGGATTACCTCCTCGTTTCACGCGCCCGTGAAGTGTTTTTAACGGGTCTTAGCCTCACATCTTTCCGATATGGCAGTCGCCGCAGAAGTCCTTCTCCATATCCATCCTTGCGAAGTACCTCCTTAGCCCCCCGTGGGGATAATGGCAGGTAATGCATGTCATCATCCCGCCTTCCACGGTAGGCAGCTCCGGAGGGATCCTTACATTCACCCCGTCGCCCCGCACGCCGACGGGATGCGACTGCGCCTGCGAATGGCACTTGGCGCAAACCGCTATATGGGATGTCTTCGGGGGGGTCAGTCCAAAACCGTGCTTGTCCTTCTCCACAGACTCCTTTAAGCTTAAGCTCGCCACTACCGGCTTTGAGCTGTCAAACCTGATATAAACATCCTTCCCGTATTTCAGCTTAAAGAGCTTAAAACCGCTTTCACCGCGCGCCGCGCGCTCTGTAGACTGGGCTTTTCTCTCTGTTTTAAAGGGGACCCCGGTATCAACCGTAAAATCCCTTGAGTAGGACGTGTTGCCGAAGATATCCCTTGAGATGGTCCTGAAGTGATAGAGCTTGCCGGCCTTAAGGCCTGACACCCTTACGACGTGACCCCTGGCAAACACCCCCTCAAGCCCGGTTCTCTGGCCGTAATCCGTATTCAGGCCGAACTCAATTATGGAGGTTGCGGTCTCATCCGTCGCCCACTCTACAATCGCCTCGGTAAACACGGCCCTTAGGACCTCCACCACCCTCACGTCCGAAATCTGGGGAGGAACAAAATCGTTTTCAACCTCCGCTGTTATCTCCGAAGGCACAAACCTTACGGGCAGCGCCGTGGTCTTGCCCTCAGCGTCGCGGAGCCGGGCGTCAATGTCATAGGCCCTGTCCCACGCAAGGTCCTTGATGAAAAACACCTGCTCCCTCTGCCTCTCAACCGAATTAAGCTCCCAGACCTTTTTTAAACCAAAGGAACTCTGGATATGGCACACCTCGCACGACACGGATGTTATGGAATGTTTATAGGGGTAAGAGTCTATCTCGTTGAATATGTTTTTAAGCCCCTTGTCGGGCGCGCTTGAGGCATGGCAGCCCTTGCAGGTCGTCGTCTCATCCTCCCTGCCCCATGAACTTGCGGCCAGAAAGACGAAAAGCTGAAAAAACACACCCGCTGCTACCGGCAATATTTTTAAAAAACTCTGGCGGAGCGTCATTACATCAAAAGTCCTCTAAGGAATTGGAGGAATTTGATTTCCTCGCCTCTGCAAACGGGATTTTTCTGAAGAGTCTGGAGGGTATTAAACTCGTAAGATTAAACGCATTGCCCACTTCGTCCGTTGCCATTATTGAATATGAAATGCTTGTCATGTCAAAATCGTCCGCCAGCGGGTATTCCACCTTCTCAGGCAAGACGCCTTCTCCGCTAAATATTTTAATCGTCTTTCCGCCTTTGTCAAGCATTGTAAGCTTCCACGACTTAATAGCGTCCTTTTCTTCTTTTGTCAGGTTGAAAATTATCTTATTGTCCTCAAGCGTAACCTCAACCTTTAGGGCAGGAGGGGTGTTTTTTACCGTTACTATGTCGGACATGACGGTTTCATTGCCCGCGATGTCCCTTACGATGAACCTGTATGTGTATTCCCCGTCATCCACAAAGAAACCCTTATCCGTCTCGCCCTTCCAGATAAGCCCCTTTGGAAGCGAGTTAAAGCCCTTGTCTTTCCTTACTTTTTTGCCCTTTCCGTCAACTATCTCTATTATCCATTCCTCAACATCGTCTATGCTTTTAAGCTTGGGCGTAAACAATATAAAATCCTTCTTCTTTGAGGCAAACATCCTGCGGCTGAGATTAAGCGTCAGGACAGGGGCGGTATTGTCAACTATTATCTTGCCGGCGGCCCCTGCCACATACTCCTTTTTGGATTTATCCATTGCGATAATGTCAAACGTATGCACGCCCTCTTCCTGAGGCACCCTTAAAACGCCCTCGTAGATATTGTCTTCCTCTCTCTCAAGCGTTATATTCTGATCCGCCATCACCGCGCGCACCGTGGCGGCCTCTTCCATGATGGGCAGTATCTTTACCTTAATGCCTATGGCCTCCCCGGCCCTCGCGGACGGATTAAGCGAATACACCTCGGCCACCTCAAACGGAGGAAGCGATATGTTCCTTTCCGAGAATCCGTTGTCCAGATCCTTAAAGAAAACCGTAACGGCGCGCCTGCTCAATTCATCAACGGAGCTTATCGCGCCTATGCCGAGAAGCCCGGCAAAGTCATTGCCCGCATAAGAGACGGCATCGGCCCAGAGGATCTCGCCGTCCCTTGTGTTTATAAGCCTTGCCGCAAGCCCGACGGATACGGCCGAGCTGTCCTGTACCGCGCCCTTATTATTCGTCTCCCACCCCGTATAAAGCAGTATTGAACCCGCAAGCACCGCATCGGCATTGAGGAGCTTTCCCATCTCCCTTATGTTCAGCCTTGTCACCCCGCCCGTGTAGCGTATGCGCCGTTTCACCAGAAACTCTTCAACCTCTTCGGGGCTTACGACGCTTATCCGGCTGCCGTTCTCCAGCCTTTCCTTTATAAGTTCTAATATAATCCTGGGCGCTTCGGGATTGTTTGACAGATTTTCAAAAGGCAGCAGGACTATTCTTTTTATCTGTTTTACGCCGTTGCCTGCGCCTTCATTATCAACATCAACCGCGTCCGGCGCGGGAGGCGAAACAGAAGGCATTGTTTGGATAGGACTAATCCCGATGCCGTCATCTACATCAACCGACGCAAAAGACAATGTTGTAAATAGGAACAACGCAGTAAAAACAAAAAAAGACAGATAAAACACAATGTTATGCTTATTGCGGTCTTGACCCGCATGACCAGCGCTATATCTGCAATGTATGGCTTTTTTGTGCATAAGTATCCTTAGCCGGCAACGCAATCAGGTGTTTAAGGTGTGTGTTTCCCTAATACCTCCTTTTATATTATCGGCAAAACGAACTAAAATATTTAAGTTTTTTATCGGAAAAAGGACGATTGACCTATAACAGCGTATCAAGCGCCTTTTTAACAGCCATTGGGGTAAGCTCGCTTATGTCAATGTCGTCTATCCCCACCATCTTCCTCCAAACGCTCCCGCCTGAAGAGGCGGCCCTTGCCTGCCAGAGAACGATCCCGGAGTTGGCGTCAATCATCCTGATGGAAAGCGCAACGACATTCATCCTTCCGCTTGACTTTCCGGTGTACTCGTCAACGCTGCCGAGTATTACCGCCTGAACGCCGAGCCTCTCGCCTATGAGCTTAAGGGTCTCCTTGTCAACCTCAACGGCCTTGCCTTCCTCAATGCCTATGTCCCTGAACACGACATTCAGCACCTTTGAGACCTCGCCCTGCTCCATTACGTCAAAGGCCTGCCTTGACATAAGCTCAACGATCAAGGCGTTCTTTACCCGTTCACCCGCGAACCTGTCGTCGCTAAGGTTGTTAAACGGCAGGACCGCGACCTTCTGGATGTACGAGAAGTTTGCGTCCTTGTTGATGTATAAAATTGTCTTGCCCGCGCATCCTGAAACAAAGACGAGCAGTACAAACAACATTACCCTGCGCATAATCCGCAACAAGCCCCCTTATTAGAATTTAACATACAAGACTTTATGAAATCAATATCCGTTAAAAATCTTTAATCTTGATTTAATACGCCTTTTACCCCTTAAAAACATGCCCGCCAGAGACAGCGGAAAGGCAATGGCCTCACAATGAAAAAGACAGCTTCATGTACGCGGAATCAACGGTTTCATCCGTTGATTCCGTTGTCGTTGAATTAACGCCGAACTGCACCGACACGGCGGAGGCGGGATTAAAATTCAGGCTCAAGGCCAGATTCGTCATGTCCTCCGCTATGCCGTAGCTGAACCATGCCTGGGAATTCCTCGTCGGCAGGAGCGTGACGGAGAGACTCTGGGACATCGTCGGCTCAATATTTATTGACGCCGTGAAGTAGAGCTTCCTCGTCGGGCTGTATGTCAGGGAGGACTGCAGGTTTGAGCTCGTTGCCTCCGTTGTCGTCCCTTGAGACTCCGTGGTGCTCGCCGTTGAGCCGATGGTTACGAATGCGGTAACCGGCTCCCATGGAATAAGATTCACGTTTGAATAATAATACGTTGAATCGGTCGTCGTATCGCTCTCCATGCTTTCGGACTGGCTTATGCTGACCCCGAACTTCACGTCCACGCCTGTATATAGGCGCATATAGACGTCCCCGCTTACGGAATTGCTCGTGCTCGTCGTCTCCCCGTCCGTTGTGCCGTCTCCGGAGGAAAAACTAAGGCTGCCGCTTAGCGTCTTAAGAGGGCTTGAGGTAAAGCTTAAAGAGTACGAGCTTGAGCCTGACTCAACCGTTTCGGTTATGCCTGTTGAGTCGTCGTCTTCAGATGTGGTTATGCCGGTAAGCGTGTAGCTTGTAAACATTGAAAGATACTTCGGGAATATCACGAGGTTAAGATTGGTTGAGTTGCTTAAATTCAGCGAATCGGAATTGTTTAAGTTCTGGGTGTAATGGTCGTAGTTCAAATTGTGGCCTATCGTGAGCCTCTCTATCGGCTGGATTGAAACCTTAAAGCTGCCGTAATCCCTCTGCACCGAGGTTGTAACGCTCTCTGAAGGGGTTGAGAGCAAATAGCTTATGGCGTCAATCTCGGTTATGTTTATCGTCTGGGCGCCCACGGGGAACGTCGTGTTCACCACCTTAAAATACTCCGCCGTCGTATCCGTAAAACTGAACACGTATCTTGAATACACGGACTCGTAGGTCACGGTCGGGGGCGCGGCAAGGCTCCATGTTATTCCGTCCGCGCTCGTGTAAAGCTCCCAGTTTACCGTGTAGTTGGCGATGTTCGTGTCCGTCGTGGTTATGTAGAGATGCAGCTTATGCAGCGTCGTGTCAAGCGGGAGCCTGACGCCTATGTTCCTGTAGGTGCCGTTTAAGTCAAGCCCGGCGGAACTCCCCGTGTTGTTGTCAACGAGGGCGGCGTTGCTTGTAAGTGTGCCGGTTGAAGGGGCTGAATTTTCCGAATAAAGCCCCTCAACGAAGGTCTCTTCCTGCTCAAACCTCGTGGGCCCGACGAGGCTCTCGTTTGTCGTGTCGGAGAAAGAGTATCCGAAGTCCGCCTCGGCCCGCACCTTATCGTCCCAGAAAGACCTTGAGATGTTACCGGTCGCCGAATGCGAGGGCGAGGTCGTGGTAAGGCCTGAGACCTTGTCCTCTGAACTCGTGAAGCCGAAACTGTATGAAAAACTGTTCTCAAAACCGAGGAGCGTCTTGCCGTAGTTCGTCGTGAACGCGTAGCCTGATGAAAGCGTGTCAAGTTCGTGAGGGGCGAGGTAATCCTGCGCGGTCTGCCTGTTGTAGCTTAGCAGGAACGACGGGTAATTCTCAAAAGGAAGACCGAGCGTCGCGTTCGTGTAGCCGGTTGTTACCCTCTCTCCGCCTGAAGGCGCGGTCTCGGTCCTGTTGCTGCTGAAGGAGAAGTTGAACATCGGCGGCGGATTGAAATTAAGATAGAAAAGCGGATACACGTCGTCCGTTGCCACACCGTCCGTTTCATTTATGATAAGCCGGATATCGCCTCCGAGCGCAAGGGTTGAGGTGATGTCTTTGGTGAAACCAAGTGTATAGCCCTGCTGGAACGAGGTGGAATCGTCGGTCTTTGCGCCCGCGCTTGTGGTGACCGATGTCTGATAATTAAGGTCCCCCCTGAAGTAAAGCCCCGGATACGCGACGGACGGGGCGATGAGGAGGAAAATCAATCCAAGGAGCAAAGGTGCGTTTTTCATCATAATTACCTGTCCAGCAGTATCGCCCCGTATGGATTTTTTCCGACAGACAGTTCCTTGACCACCATTTCGCCGACACCGTCAAACACGGACACTGTCCCGCCTTTGTGGTTTGTTATGTAGAGGCGGCTTCTCAGCTCGTCACCCGCAAGCCCAACAGGGCCTTTGCCGGCCCTTGACGTCCTTGCAATAACATCAAGCTGGTTAAGCGATGTCACTGTGTCTGAAGACGTGTTTGCGATAAAAAGCCTGCCCCCGAGGCCCCAAAACGCCCTTCGCGGTGCGTGCATGAGCGATACCGTCCCGACAACCTTCCTCAGCGCGGGCGAGATTATTGAAACCCTGTTGGAGCCTTCGTTCAGCACGTAAATCTTGTTATTCCCGACGGCAATGCCGGAGGGCCTGCTGTCAACGGCAATGGTGGCCGCGACCGTATCATCCAGAGAGCTTATTATGCTTATGTCTTTTGAGCGCTCGTTCGCCACATAGACCTCGCCCCTTAGGGCGTCCGCGGCGATGTGTGACGGCTGGGTCCCCACCTTTATGCTCTTTATAATGCGCCTTGCGCCGGTGCTCAAAACCGTTACGTCGTTGGACGACCTGTTTGTCACGTACAGCTTGCCGTCAATCTGGTTGCCGGCCTCGGCCATAAAGACCACGTCCGCCGGCTCAATGCCCGCAACGAGGGGGATCTTGTCAATCACCGCAAGCCGCGCCGTGTCCACGATTGAGATATCCCTGCTGAATGCGTTTACGACATAGAGCCTGTCCTGAAGCGATGAGAGGGCCATGCCCATCGGTTTCTCGCCGACGGTTACGGCCCCTATCACCCTTTCAAGGGACCTGTCTATGACAGATATGTAGTCAGAGCCGCTGTTTGACACAAACAACATGAGCCCCCTTGCCGAAGGCGACTGCGGCTCCACGGTTACGGCCGGCTGGAACTGATATCCTCCAATCACCGAATTCTCGGGGTCCCACTCTATTGATATCACGCTTGATTGGCCCGTCTTAATCTTCAGGTCAATGTCCATCACGATCTCGCCTGCGGGCTTTGGCAGGGCAAGGCTTGCCTGCCCTTCCCTGCCCTTTATCGTGGCGCTTAAGACCTTAAACTTGATCCCGGAGTATAAATCAGGCTCTATAAACGCCTCTTTTAAAAACGCCTGCCTTTTTACAAGCTCCAGAGCGCCTATGTCAATTGATTCGTTTGAGACGTCAACCCATCCCCTGCCCCCGCTTAAGACGCTTATGCCGGAGATTGTGAACCGCACGTCGGGCGGTGTGTTTGAGGTTGAGTGGATATAAAAGAGGAGCCTTGCGGAGGCGATGCTGTTAACCGGCTTTTTGCCGTCAATCGGCATCGCGCAGGAGGCGGAAAAAAACAATACCGCTAACGCGACAGCCAATAACCCTATTTTTCTGGGCATTTTATCCATTTTGCGCGAATGTAAGGCGGCATGGAAAAGACATATCCTTTTATTTAGTTCGTGACGGACCAGCCATGCTTACCGGCAAAACCAGCCTGCAACTAAATATAATAATTTAAGGATATGTTTTAATGAAATATAACAGAGCATAAAGAGGCAAGTCAAAGCATTTTCCTTGTTGAATAAAATCTTTTCATGCTGTTTTCATCTTTTTTTCATGTTTGACAATCATATCCTTAGTATGTTAATTTTTTTGATTGCAGGAGTTTCACGCCGCACCAATGCAACGGATGAATTGAGCCGCTAGCTCAGTCGGTAGAGCATCTGCCTTTTAAGCAGGGGGCCCCGGGTTCGAGTCCCGGGCGGCTCACCAAATTTATAGTAACCCCGCATGGGCATGATATTGTACACAGTAGTTTCTTACTTTTTCATCATTCTCGGAAGCATCATGTTGGCAATTTACCCTTATGTAATGTCAGGTTCTGTTACGTCTGCTATGGAGATGAAGTATATCAATTTTAAATATCGGAACATTGAATGCAAAAGACTTACTGGTGAGCTCTATTGGATTTTAGGCTGGGCAATGATTATATTCGGGACAATTTTGCAAGGTATTCGACAATTTATCGGGATTTAATAACAGTCCCCATCGTCTAGAGGCCAAGGACATCGCCCTTTCACGGCGGTAACCCGGGTT
>JBBTGV010000056.1:0-22983 GCA_038041305.1 Deltaproteobacteria bacterium
CGACATACAGTCAAGGTTCAACTGGGTTGAGAACTATTTTGAGAACATCCCCTCATATGTCAAATACCCTTCGGTGGACATACTTAAGGGGTTTAAGGATGTGCCCATGGTGATAGTAGGGGCAGGCCCTTCGCTCAAGAAAAACGCGCATCTTTTACGGGAAATAAGGGGCAGGGCTGTCATAGTGGCGGCTGTCACGGCATATAAGCCGCTTCTTAAGCACGGCGTTATACCTGATTTTGTGATCGCGGCGGAGAAGTGCGACCTGCCGGAATACTTCACGCACGACGGCAATGACAGGCAGATACGCCTGATACTGGCCGACGTCGCGCATCCTAACATGTTCGGGAGGGACGCGAAAAACAAATTCATCTTCTACAACCAGCACTGCGACCTCGGGCACAAATTTTCAAGGACATTCGGCGCGACATACCTGCCGAGCTGCGGCGGGAGCGTTACCACGGTCGCGTTTGACATAGGGGTCATGTTCGGCTTCAGCCCCATCGTGCTTGTGGGTCAGGACCTCGCCTACGGAGACGACGGCAGGACTCACATTGAGGGCGGCGTCTATATTGACCAGAAGATAACAATCAACAAGGATTCCTCCAATGTGCTTGTCAACGAGAGGTTTTTGAGCAGGGACCACAAGGAGTTGAACCAGGCGATCAATCAGAAGCTCCTGTGGCTTAACGACAGGGACGGCAATCCCATACCGAGCAAGTTTGACTGGGTGACGTTCCATCAGTGGTTTGAGAACTATATTAGGAACATGAAGTCCGTTAAGTTCCCCACGAGGCTCATCAACGCGACCGAGGGCGGGGCGTATATTGAGGGCATGGAGCACATAACCCTAAGGGAGGCGATTGACGGATGCATCGGGCCATTGGCCGGCGGAAAGACCGTTGAGGGCATTATATGCGAGGCGGAAACCCGCAGGCCCGCGCTTGACATGGAGGCGATATTAAGCTCCATTGAATCAATGGAGGCCGACCTGAACAATGTCCAGAGGCTCGCGGCGGGCATCGTGAGGGAGGCGGGCGCCATAAAGAAAAGATGCGCGTCGGAGAAGGCCTTAACCGGCTTTGACAGGGAAATAAAGAAGATAAGAAAAACAGAGGCGGGGCTTTTTGAGGCCGCGGGCAGGGCTACCTTCTTGTGGGAGGCCCTTTCATCGTATACATACGAGCTAAAGGAATACCTGAGGGACGACCCGCACGAAGACTCGTTTGAGCAGTTCAAAAAGGATGTGAACGCGATACATGTCTCGTACAAGAATGTCGGCAAGATGTGCCGCAGGCTGAAACCGTTTCTTTCAAAGGCGATTGACGCGATAAACAACAAGGGCGCGGGGGGAAAAGAAAACCTTGAATTGTCCGGGCAACATGGTGTAAAAGATACTGTGGGATGCGTCTGAATGCTCCCGCCGCCGCAATAAAAAAAACGGGGAACCCATGCCGGAAATATATCTGGACGATTCGCCTCTTGACATAGACGACAAGGAAAACGACTCAACCGTCGGAGACCTCATAGACGGGGTTGAGAAAGAGCTTAATCCGATGAGGAGATTCGTAAACGAGCTCTCCATTGACGGCGACAAACTCGCGAACTGGAGAACGGGGAAGACCCCCGGGATAAGGCTTGCCTCGCTGCACGAGATAAGGCTCACGACGGCCTCTGTTGACGAGATGATGCTCAGGGGCGTGGCAACCGTTCAGGAATTCCTGTCCCACATAGCCGACAACACGGCAAGGACGGTTAAAAACATAAGGGCAGGCACCGGGGACGTGCTTACGGCGGTTTCAGGCGTCATTAACGATTTAAACGAGGTCGTGAAGACGATAGATTCCCTTGTTAAGGGTACGGCCTCTTATCCCGCCGATTTATTCAAGGAAAATCCCGCGAATTATTATAAAGGGATCCTTGACCACATGAAGGCATTGAAGGACGCCCACGCAGAGGGCGATACGGTCCTTATCGCGGACATACTTGAGTATGAGCTTAAGCCGTACATTGAAGACATGTGCAACAAGATCTTCCATTCCGACAGGACATAACCCGCAGATTCTTTTCGTTAATCCTCTGATTCCCCTAAAGTTTACCCCAATGCCCTCCGATAATAAATCTAAGAGGCGATAAAGACAATACGGCCGGAAAGGACGGTGTAAAAAAGGCGTAAAAGGCGTTCTCTTTGGAACCTCAAAAATAAACGGCACGGATGCCGGATAAAAACACTAAGGAGGGTAGTATATGTCATTAATCATCAATACCAACATCGCATCATTGGTAGCGCAGCAAAACCTCGCAGTAACCAACTCGCAGTTAAAAGTCAGCGTACAGAGGCTGTCTTCAGGCTACAGGGTCAACAGCTCGGCAGACGACGCCGCGGGCATGGCAAGGGCGGACCAGCTAAGGTCGCAGACCCGGATGATTCAGGCCGCGATGAGGAACGTAAACGACGCCATGAGTTCCCTTGAGGTCTCCGACAAGGCGGCAGAGCAGATAACAAACCTCCTTACAAGGATGGGCGAACTTGCCGCGTCGGCATCGCAGGGCACCCTTGATTCAAGCACAAGGGCCTATTACAGGGATGAGTATGACAAGCTTATATCAGAGATAGACAGGATCGCGGCAACAACGGAGTTCGGCGGGTCAAAGCTCTTAAACGGAACTGTCGCTTCACTTACCATGTTCATAGGGTTTAAGAATTCCTCAAGCGACTCAATGGTCGTAAGCCTCGCAACCCTCATCTCAGGCGCAACAACCGCGGTAAAGCACAAGATACGTTCGGTCGTTGAGGTTGCCGACCTGAGCACGGTCGGATTCACCTCGCAGGTGGTATCCATAGCCCTTGCAGGGACGTCTCTCGGCACGTTTTCAGTAGGGTCCAACTCTGACGTGTCAACATGGGCGGCGTTCATCAACAACATTGACGCCAATGCGAGCATCAATGCGTGGTCGGAGTATGACGCGGATACGGGCCAATACCGCATAGTGATTGAGTCCAACGCGTCAGGCGCAAGCAATGTGATATCAATACTCGGGGACGGAACACCCCTTACGCTCGCCACCGCAAGCAACATAACAACGCTCGCCACAGGCGCAGACGCCGGCGGAGCAGGCCTCGGCCTTGTGTCCAGCGCGCTTTCAACCCAGGCGGGCGCGCAGGCCGCACTTGACACGATAAGCGCGGCACTTAAGGTCATCAACGACGCAAGAGCCATCTACGGCGCATCTTCAAACAGGCTCTCGGCGGCTCTCTCAAACCTGCAGGTCACGTTCACGAACTTCCAGTCAGCAGAATCAAGGATCCGCGACGCGGACTTCGCGTATGAGACGGCCCAGTACACAAGAAACCAGATAATGGTGCAGGCAGGCACCTCGGTTCTTGCTCAGGCCAACACACTGCCGCAGCAGGCCTTAACGCTACTGAGGTAGCATTAACTAAAACCTTCCTCAAGGCCCGCGCCTGATTGACAGGCGCGGGCCGGCAGGAAGAAGGTGGTAATAATTATGGATCTGGCGATAAAGGAGATAACCGGCGTAACAGCCGGCCAGAGCGCGGACACAAGGGTTGCGGGCAAAAAAACCGTTGAGGAACGCAATGCAGTCTCAAAGGACGAGCCTGAGGCCAAGGCCAAGAAGGAACTGCCGCAGCAGGAGCTTGAGAGAATCGCATCCGAGATACAGATCCAGCTTAAGAGGATAAACACGGAGCTCAGGTTTGAGGTAGACAGCGCGTCAAGGGAAATAGTCGTGAAGATCCTTGACCCGGACAGCCAGCAGGTAATAAGGCAGATACCGTCCGAGGAACTCCTTGCCATAAGGGCAAGGATGGATGAGATAATAGGCGTTCTGTACAACGCGCAATCTTAAAGAATTTACGATAAAGGCAGGGTCTTGAGGCTGCTTTTTCAGGCGTAACGGTAAATCTTGTCAAAGGGCATTACAACAGGGGGCTTAACAAGATGAGCATCTCGGCCACATCGGGTCTTATCAGCAATATTGACTACGCAAGCCTCATTACACAGCTCGTAAGCCTTAAAAAAATTCCAATGACGCAGTTGAGCGCCGAAAAGAAGACCCTTTCAAACCAAAACACGGCATACTCAAATTTAAACTCGCGCGTAAACGACCTTAAGACCTCGGCTGAGGCGCTTAAGACAAGCGATTCGTTCAACGTCTTCTCGGCATCCACGACATCTTCAACCATACTCGGCGCGACCGCCGGCTCAACCGCGACGTCGGGCTCGTATGAGGTTATCGTTGAGGCCCTCGCGAAGGCGCATAAGGTCGCCGCAAACGGCCTTTCGTCCGACACGACCGCGGGCCTTGTGGCAAGCGGGGCCGCGAGCATAACGCTTCAGGTCGGCACAGGCACGGCGCAGACGATAAACGTTGACGCGACCACGACTCTCACCGGGCTTAAGGATTCAATAAACACGCTTGACATGGGCATTACGGCAAGCATCGTAAACGACGGGGACCCCACGAACCCGTACAGGCTCATACTCACCAGCGACACGACGGGCACGGCGAACGCCCTGACAATCACGGAGGACACGAGCCTCAACTTCGCCACAACCCTGCAGAGCGCCGCCAACGCGACATTCAAGGTGGACAACCTCTCGTTCACGAGGGCAACGAACTCCGTAACGGACGTGATAACCGGGGTGACGCTGGACCTTAAGAGCGCGGACGCCGCAACGACGGTAACCTTAAGCGTCGCAAGGAACGTGTCCGCCATACAGAGCAAGGTCAGCGATCTCCTTAACAGGTATAACGGCGTGGTGACCTACATAAAGGCTAACAACAGGTACAACACGGACACGAAGGTCGCGGGCTCCCTCTACGGGGATACCGTTGCAAGGAGCATCTGGGACGACCTGAGAAGGAACATGACCGGGGCCATTTCGGGGCTGCCCTCAACAATGAACAGGCTAATACACGTCGGCGTTGAGATAGACAAAGACGGGAATTTCTCGCTTGATTCAACCAAGTTTACCGATGCCATTGAAAGCGATTTTGACGGGGTTATGAACTTATTCATAGACGGCGCGACAACCGACGGGTTCGGAAAGCGCGTCTACGACCTCGCGGACGACATGACCGACACCATAGACGGGCGCATTCAGGAGAGGATAGACGGGCTGGCAAAGAACATAAAGAGGATTGACTTTGACATATCAAACAAGGAAAAGGCCTTGACAGCCTATGAGGAGCAGTTGAGGACACAGTTCACGGCGCTTGAGACAATGCTCAGCAGCATTCAGGCCCAGGGCAAGTTCCTTGCAAGTCTGACATCGTAGCGGGGGTGACTCAAATGAACAACAACACAAGGCAGTATCAGAACTATCAGAACGTGCAGATCCTGACGGCCGACAGGGTTAAGATAATCATAATGCTCTATGACGGCGTCATAAGATTCAATAAGCTCGCCCAGAGCGCCATTGAAGAGGGCGACATAGAAAACCGCGCCTTATACATAAACAAGTCCCACGCCATATTGGGTGAGCTTTATAATTCGCTCAACATGCAGGCGGGCGGCGAGATCGCACGCAACCTCGCAAGGCTTTACGAGTTTTCAATAAGCGAGCTTAATGTGGCGAGTTTCAGGAACGACCCGGCGCCGCTCGGCGTTGTAAACAGGGTAATCGCGGAGCTTAAGCTCGGCTGGGAAAAGATAGCGAATGAAAACAATGCCGTGGCTCCAGAGCATGCCCACGGCCAAAGGGGAAGCGTCAGCAATGGGATCTGACATCAAGAGGCTGAACGAACTCATGGAAAGGCTTCAGGCCCTTTCAGAGGAGCAGTCAGGACATTTGAGGGATTTAAGGCTCGTTGAGATGCTAAAGGCGCAGGCGGAAAGGGACGGGATATTTGACGAGCTTAAGAGGCTTAAGATCAATGTGTCCGGCTCAGACGGCCTGAAGACCGTTGTAAAAAGGATTGAGGCAAACGACAGGCAGCTGATGGTAAATATGCTTTCAACCATGGATGAGATAAAAAATAATCTTAACAAGATAGGGAACGGCAGAAAGGCGGCCAAGGCATACGCCGGATAACGAGGCATGGTTTGATAACAAGCCTGATGTTTTTATTGCAACGCTTCAATTTTAAAGAAAAAACAATCTTCAACCAGCATACATATCTGACCTCCGCCGGCTTGTTTTAATAACTCCAGACAATAGAACTCAGCACTAAGGACAATTCAAAAAATACCCTAAAGTCCTGATGAAATCCCTCCGATAAGTGATATGGGAGTTGTGTGCGACGCAAGCGCAATGGAGGGGCAAAATGATAAAGATAAATCCGTTGCTTTCTCATACGCTTCATTCAGCCGAGGGCCTGAAAAATCCGGGCAACGCGGTTGACGACAAGGCTAAGAACGACAGCGCTTCAAAAGGCGAGGTCGTAAGCATTTCAATGGAGGGCATGAAAAAGCACATCATGAGCAGGGTGCTCGGAAGGCTGACGGGGGACAGCGACGACGAACAGGGATAGGGTTAATCTCAGGAAAGGAAAACCCGCTGATTCGTCTCCGGTAATTTTATGACGAAGGATTCTTTTAAGATATTGGTAACGGACGATGACCCGGATTTAAGGGACCTCCTGACAGAGGCCCTTAAGAACTGGGGCTACACCGCCGGCGTCGCCTCTGAGGGGAACGAGGCGCTTAAGGCGCTTAAGGCCGAGAGATACCATATCGTAATCTCCGATCTTATGATGCCTGGCATGGACGGACTTGAGCTCCTTTACAGGATAAAAGACCTTGACAAGGAGATACTTGTAATAATAATAACCGGCTACGCCACGATTGAGACGGCCGTCAAGGCCATTGAGGCCGGGGCCTACGATTATATTACAAAGCCGTTCAGGCTTGACGAACTGATGGTCGTGATAAAGAACGCATGCGAGAGGTTGAGGCTTACAACGCAGAATAAGACCCTCCTTGACGAATTGAGGCACGCGCACAGGGAGATAGCCACTTTAAAGGGAGGCAGGGGCCCGGACGAACCGGACATAAGGGCCACTGGAACCGATTCATCGCAGGCGGAACGGTTTGCGGCCAACGAAAGCCCTAATCCGCTTAAGCAACACGAGTATATTAAAGAGGTTGACAGGCTTATAAGGATAAAATCGGCCGTCAAGCCTTAGGCCGGATTCTGATTAGAACGGCGTCCATGGAGGGATTTTTGCAGACATTCGCGACAACGGTTGACGGCATAAGGATAATGCTCGTTGATGACGAGGACTCGGTAAGGGAGGTCTTGACCGAGATACTCTCAAGGCGGGGTTGGAGCGTTCAGGCCTTCAGCAGCGCCGAGACCGCGATAGTTGAATTAAAGGGCAACAACTACGACATCATTATCGCGGATGTCAGCATGCCCGGCCTTTCGGGCATTGAGTTCTTAAAGATCGCGAAACAGGCGTCCCCTGAGGTTCCTGTCGTGATAATCACCGGGTACCCATCCATAGACCTTGCCGTTGAGGCGATGAAGTCGGGCGCGGTTGATTTCATTGCAAAGCCTTTTAAGGCCGAAGAGATAGAGATCGTCGTTAGAAAGGCGGTCGCGGGCGCTAAGGTTACAAAGAGCAACGACCCCGACGCAGGTGCTCACGCCATAAGAAAGCTCCCTGAGCTTGCAAGAAGAAGGCTTGAGGACAAGATAAAGGAGCTGTCAATACTGCACACCATAGGCGAGTCAATAGACGAGGTGAGCCAGAAGGACGCCATCTTTGAAAAGACCCTTGACATAGCGCAGATAATCGCCGATTCAGACAGGTCTTTCATAATGGTTGTTGAGCAGGATGCGCGCGCGCTTGTGGTCAGGGCCGAGTCCGGTTTTGAGGGCCCCGGCATAATGGGCCTCGCGTTCAGCGCGCAGGAGGAGCCTTTTAAAAGCGTAATAAGGAACAGGTGCTATTCGTACATGCTCGTCGGCAACGCTAACGACGGGCCGCTCGCCGCTATTTTCTCCGGGATGAACAACGGCTGTAAAAGGGTGCCGCTGCTTCTGGCCCCGATGCTTATGAACCGGGAGACGGTCCTTATACTTGGCATTGTCGGCAGGGAAGGCGCCGCGGATCTCTCAGAGGACGCGATAACGCTTTTAATGAACCTGTGCACAAAGGCCTCTTTGAAGCTTGAAAATATCGCCCTTTCCGAAAACATATTCTCAAGCATCATAGGCGCCCTCAATTCGCTGATAAACGCCCTGGACGCGCGCGACACCTACACGAAAGACCATTCAAACAGGGTAACGCAGTATGCCTTGAAGCTGGCAAAGGCCATGGAATGCCCCCAGGAGATGCTTGATTCAATAAGCTTCGCGGGCCCGCTGCACGATATAGGCAAGATCGGCGTAAGGGACGACATACTGCTTAAAAAAGGCATATTCTCGGCGGACGAGAAAGAGATCATAAAGAACCATGTGACGAGGGGAGAGGAGATATTAAGGCCCTTAAACCTCATGCCCGCGGAGAAGGCGATAGTTCTGTATCATCACGAGAGGTGGGACGGCGCAGGATATCCGACCGGGCTGAGGGGCGCCAACATACCGCTTGTGGCAAGGATATTCAGCGTTGCCGACACCTTGGACGCGATGACATCCACAAGGCCGTACAGGAGCGCGTTGAGCATTGACGTCACAAGGGCGGAGATACTTAAGTGCAGAGGCACCCAGTTTGACCCCTCGGTAGTTGACGCGTTTTTCATGAGCGACATACTGAAGGGCTGTTGACGACGACGGTTAATATTTCAACCCTAACATGCCGGGCGATGGATCCACATGGCGCCGTACAACAACGGAAAAAAAAGGCAAACCGGACTTGACCCTGAATCAAAGAGGGAGCATGTAAGGGACAATATACCCATATTCTACGAGGTATTGCGCAATGGAGACGAGCCAAAGCAGATTTCCGACTGGGAACTCATGTTTGACGATATTGAGCCCGGCCCGGAAGAAAACCCGAGGCTCTATGAACTGCTCTTTGACATAAACCATAAGCTCAACATCCTCGTGGACTATCTCGCGGAAAAGAACGGCTTTAACCTCCCGGAGGCAAGGAATGTAAACATAAGCGGGGGGGGGCTGAGATTCCGCTGCAATGAATTTTTCAAGCCCGGAGAGATGCTGGAACTAAAGACATTCCTTCCGGTATTTCCCCATGCCCTGCACATAAGGTGCGAGGTCGTGGGCATCTCCCCGTTAAATGACGGAGGATACGAGGTCAGGGTCAAGTATATTGACATGGACGAGTCTACGAGGGAGAAGATAATAAAATACATATTCGCAAAGCAGAGAAAGATCTTAAGGACAACGAAGCACGACGCCGAGGCCGAGGCCTTTGAAATTGAAAAGATTGAAAACGAAGACGATTTTTAAGACAACATCTTCTGCCATCCAATAAGGGTCCCTGATTAGCGCCCGCCGCGTAATCGCGCCTTCTCAAATTTAACTTGTAAGCCGCACCCCCGCTTTATATAATCAGCAATAGCGTATGTCTTTCATCCCTTTATATGCTTTGTAAGGCCTTAAATACAATAAAAAAACACCGGATGCTTCCGCGGGGCGCGATTGTCGTTGCCGGCGTTTCAGGCGGCATTGACTCAATGGCAATGCTCCATGTGCTTGTGAGGCTTAAAGGCAGATACGGCCTTGAGCTGAAGGTCTGCCATTTGAATCACAACCTGAGGGGCAGTGAATCAAGGCGCGATTATGATTTCGTAAGGGGTTTTTGCGGGGAAAACGGCCTTGGCTTCATTGGGCGCACATTAAGAAAGGGGAGACTAAAGGATCTCAAAAAAACCTCATTGCAGGAGGCGGCAAGGAACGAGCGCCTTAAATTTTTAAATGAAATCGCGCTTAAGCTCGGCGCGGGGGTCGTCGCGCTCGGGCATACCCTTGATGATCAGGCCGAGACCGCGCTTATGCGGTTTGTAAAAGGGAGTTCCTTAAGCGGTCTTTCAGGCATCCCCGCGACAAGGGACAAGTTCGTAAGGCCGCTTATAGACGTAAGCAGGGCGGAGATAGAAGGCTATGCGAGGGAAAACAACATACCTTATGTCGTTGACTCCTCAAACCTGAAGACCGATTACCTGAGGAATAAGCTAAGACTCAGGCTCATCCCCTACATAAGAAGGAATTTCAACCCGAACATCATCTCTACCATCGCAAGGAGTTCCGCATCCCTTAAAGAGGACAATGATTTTATTGAGGGCGTCGCGGAAGATGAGTTCAAAAATGCGGTCATGCGGCAAGAAAGCGGTTTGATAATCCTGAACAACGCAACCATCGCGAAGATGCACGACGCGATCAAGGCAAGGGTTTTTTTAAAGGCGGCCAGGGCCCTTTCAGGCAAGGCCGGGGACCTTGATTTTTTAAGCGTCCATGTCGCGGCGTTCTTAGGCCTCGTCCGCGGGAAAAGGCCCAATGCGCGGCTGGATACCGCGCACGGCATTAAGGTAAAAAGGGAGTACGAGAAGCTGATCCTTGCGGCGCATCCTGAAAGGGAGTCGGAATGTTTTGAGGCCCGTCTTAATGTGCCAGGCACGACCGTATTAAAGCGCGAGGGCCTTGTGTTCAACGCCCGCGTGCAAAAGACCCGTCCAAAAGACCTCGGAAAAAACAACGATTGCGCGTATTTTGATTATGACAGGGTTAAGCCCCCAATCGTTGCGCGCTCATTCATGCGCGGCGACAGCATCGTTCCCCTCGGCATGAAGGGACACAAAAAGATTAAAGAGATATTCATAGAAAAAAAAATACCCCGCGGCGAGAGAGGGAGGATCCCGGTGCTCGTCTCAGGCGGTGAGATCATGTGTATCGCGGGCATCAAGGAGTCCGAGGTTTTTAAGCTTAAAGGGCATACGAAGAAGATATTGAGGATTGAGTGGAAAAGACGGCGTAGCCTCGACGCTTTATAATTGCATAGGCAATATTCTTTTGTTAGAATAAATATTTTATAAGATTTGCGAGGTGGTCCCGCGTGATAACGCATTACAAGGGCGTATATCCAAGGCTGCATAAAAGCGTTTTTGTCGCAGAGGGCGCCTCAATCATAGGCGACGTTGAAATAGGAGAGGATTCAAGCGTCTGGTTCGGGGCCGTCGTAAGGGGCGACGTAAATTACATAAGGGTCGGGGCAAGGACGAATGTTCAGGACAATTGCGTCCTTCACGTTACGAAGGACACCTGCCCGCTAATAATAGGCGACGACGTAACGATAGGCCACAATGTGGTGCTGCACGGATGCGTCGTGAGAGACAGGTGTCTTATAGGCATGGGCGCGGTTGTCCTTGACAACGCCGAGATAGGCCCGGACTCAATCGTGGGAGCGGGCGCCCTCGTTACCGAGGGCACTAAGGCGCCGCCAAAAAGCCTTTTATTGGGCGTGCCTGCAAGGGTTGCAAGGGCGCTGAAGGACGAAGAGGTTGACCGCATACTGAGGTCCGCAAATAATTATATCGGATACGTGAAGAATTACAGGGAATACAAATGATTCTTTAACCGGTTAAATAAGGGATATGCAGACCAAGAGGCTTGCCTCCATTGACATAGGCACAAACACAGTCCGGCTCCTTATCGCGGATATTCCTCATGACAAAAAAATAATCCCCATTGCGTATGAAAGGGTTATCACGAGGCTCGGCGGGAATTTTAAGCCGGAAACAGGGATTGACAAGGCCTCGGCTGAGAGGACAATCAAGGCCATTGACGGCTTTGGCCGCGCCATAAGAGAGACGGGCGGCGTGGCCGCGGTCTTCGCGGTTGCCACAAGCGTTGTCAGGAGGGCCGTCAACAAGGATTTATTCATCGCAGAGGTCTTGAAAAGGACGGGCATCATGATAAGGGTCATATCAGGCGTTGAGGAGGCCGCTTATTCCCTTGCGGGCGTCCTGTCCGTGGTCGGCGCCAACTGGCGCAGCCTTGTGTTTGACATAGGCGGAGGATCAACAGAGTTTATCGCGACCGAAGGGGCCGCCACAAAAGGTTCATGGAGCATGGACATGGGGGTTGTGCACCTGACCGAGGGGTTTTTAAAAAAAGACCCCCCCGGCCATGACGAGCTCACGGGTCTAAACATGGAAATAAACCGCGTCCTCACGGCCCTTCTGCTTAACATGGAAAACGACGGCATTGACCCGGCCCAATATTCAACGGCAAAGGGGGCCGCTCTTGCCGGCACTGCGGGCACGATCACGACCCTTGCCGCCATGGCTCAGGGGCTTGAAATCTACGACCAGTCAAAGATAAATAGATTCATCTTGAAAAAAGACGATGTCTCAAGCGCGTTTAATCGTCTCTCCGTGCTTACGCTTGAACAGAGAAAAAAGGTTTTGACCCTTGAAAAGGGCAGGGAAGACCTGATCGTCGCGGGCGCTGAAATAGCGCTCTCCGTAATGGAGAGATTCGCCTTTGACGGGCTTATAGTAAGCGATGCCGGGCTCCTTGAAGGGGTTTTAATTGAAAAGACACAAGGGTTCACGCCCGGCAACGAGATGCGTTGCGTCACACAATAAGCCGGCAGATGGCCTGAATAGAAAAGGCGGTTGATATTAAAGGGCTTAAGGGAATTCGTCCGGCATTTGAACCACGGGGCAAGGCGCATTCAGTGGCATGTAAAAACCAAAAAAAGGGGTTTAGATATGTTTAAAGACGACGGGACGGGCACGGCCTATACCTTTGACGACGTATTGCTCCAGCCTAATTTTTCAAAGTTCCTCCCCAAGGATGTTGATACGTCAACCATGCTTACAAGGTCAATAAGGCTTAATGTCCCGCTCTTAAGCGCCGCCATGGATACGGTTACCGAGGCTAAGCTTGCAACGGCCATAGCCCTTGAGGGAGGCATAGGCATAATCCACAAAAACCTCTCAATTGGCGAGCAGGCGGCGATGGTTGACAAGGTAAAGAAATACGAATCAGTCGTGATAAGGAACCCTAAAACCTTAAGGCCCGACCAGAGGGTTTCGGACGCGCTTGCGATAATGAAGGCAGAGCAGATCTCCGGCTTTCCCATTGAAAAGGACGGCATACTCGTGGGGATCCTTACAAACAGGGACCTTCGTTTTGAGACAAACACGGAAAGAAGGATCTCCGAGATAATGACCAGGAAGGTCGTAACCGCACGCACGGGCACGTCAATTGAAAAGGCAAAGGAGATACTCCACAGATACAGGATAGAAAAGCTTCCGATCGTTGACTCTAAGATGAGGCTTAAGGGCCTTATAACCGTAACCGACATAGAGAAGATAAAAAGATATCCGAATTCCTGCAAGGACAAGTTCGGCCGTTTAAGGGTAGGCGCCGCCGTTGGCGTTTCCTTTGACAGGGAGGAAAGGATAGACGCGCTTATCAAGGCCGGGGCCGACTGCATTGTCATAGATACGGCGCACGGGCACTCAAAAGGCGTTCTTGACGCGGTCAAGTCCACAAGAAGGAATTTTAAAGGCATAGAGCTTATCGCGGGCAACGTGGCCACGGGCGAAGGCACAAAGGCGCTTATCAGGGCAGGGGTTGACGCGGTTAAGGTCGGGGTCGGCCCTGGTTCAATATGCACGACAAGGGTTGTGACAGGCATAGGGGTACCGCAGGTCACCGCCATTTCAGAGGCGGTTAAGGCCGCGAAGTCAAGCGATGTCCCGGTGATATCAGACGGGGGCATTAAATACTCAGGGGACATCACAAAGGCATTGGCCTCAGGCGCTGATTCGGTCATGATAGGCTCTTTATTCGCCGGGACCGATGAATCGCCCGGAGAGACAGTGCTTTATCAAGGCAGGACATTTAAGGTCTACAGGGGGATGGGCTCAATTGAGGCCATGAAAAAAGGCAGTAAAGACAGATACTTTCAAGAGGATGTTGAGAGCGAACTTAAGCTCGTTCCAGAGGGCATTGAGGGCAGGGTCGCGCATAAGGGGCCGATTTCTTCTACAATATTCCAGCTCATGGGAGGACTTAGGGCGGGCATGGGTTATTGCGGCTCAAGGACCATAAAAGACCTGCACAGGAATGCCCGGTTTGTAAGGATAACCTCGTCCGGGCTGAGGGAAAGCCATGTGCACGATGTGATAATCACAAAAGAGGCGCCAAACTATAAGACGGAATTATAGCGTTAATTTACATTAAGGATGATGTGTTGCCATGAACTTTGACAAGGTCCTGATACTTGACTTCGGCTCCCAGTACACCCAGCTTATTGCCAGAAGGGTCAGGGAGGCAAGCGTGTATTCGGAGATACACGCCTACAACTGCGGCATGGATTTCATAAGGTCTTTTGCCCCAAAGGGCATAATCCTCTCAGGCGGGCCGTCAAGCGTATACGACAGGGGCGCGCCGGCGATTGACAAAAAAATCTTCTCGCTGGGCCTCCCGGTGCTCGGGATATGCTACGGCATGCAGCTGGCCTCGCGGATGCTTGGCGGCGTCGTGGAGAGGTCAAAGAAGCGCGAATTCGGGCCCGCCGAGCTTCAGATTAGCGACGCTACAGACCTGTTGCGCGGTCTTGGCAGGGCGCCTATAAGGGTGTGGATGAGCCACGGGGACAAGGTGGTCAAGGCCCCCGCCGGATTTTCCACGATCGCAGGCAGCCTGAATTCCGCCATCTCGGCGTTTAAAAACAAAGCCCTTGGCGTCTACGGCGTCCAGTTCCACCCGGAGGTTCAGCACACGCCGCAGGGGGCGAAGATAATCAGGAACTTTCTCTTCCGCATCGCCCGATGCAGGCCCGATTGGACGATGAGGTCTTTCATAGATTCTTCCGTTGCCTCCATAATGGAAAAGGCCGGCGTTGACAAGGTCGTCTGCGGCATAAGCGGAGGCGTTGATTCTGCGGTTGCGGCGGTGCTTGTCAACAGGGCAATCGGGAAAAACCTTACGTGCATATTCGTTGACAACGGAGTTTTAAGGAAAGGCGAGGCCGACAAGGTTGAGGCGACCTTAAGAAAAAACTTCCGCATGAACATCCGCCGCGTTGACGCGCGGGGGAGGTTTTTAAAAAGGCTTGAAGGCGTTTTGGACCCGGAGAAAAAAAGAAAGATAATAGGAAATGAATTCGTAAGGGTGTTTGAGGAGGAGGCAGGCGGCATCCCCGGCGTGAAATTCCTCGCGCAGGGAACGCTTTATCCGGACGTGATAGAGTCCGTTTCATTTAAAGGTCCGTCCGCGACCATAAAAAGCCACCATAACGTGGGCGGGCTGCTTAAGAGGATGAGGCTTAAGCTGATTGAGCCTTTAAGGGAGCTTTTCAAGGACGAGGTAAGAACGCTCGGAAGGGAATTAGGCATGTCCGACGAGATCATAGACAGGCAGCCGTTCCCTGGGCCGGGCCTTGCCATAAGGATAATAGGCTCTGTTACGGAGGCGCGGTGCTCCGTGCTGAGGGAGGCTGACGCGATAGTGCTTGAGGAGATAAAGGCCGCCGGGCTTTATAAAAAGCTATGGCAGGCGTTTGCGGTGCTCCTGCCAATAAAAACGGTTGGCGTCATGGGCGATGAGCGGACATACGAGAATGTCGTGGCGGTGAGGGCCGTTGAAAGCACGGACGGCATGACCGCGGACTGGGTAAGGCTCCCGTATGATGTCATGGAGAGGATCTCAACAAGGATAATAAACGAGGTAAAGGGCGTGAACAGGGTAGTTTACGACATCAGCTCAAAACCACCGAGCACGATAGAATGGGAGTAGGCAAAACATGGTAGAAGACCTCAAGGGCAAGGAGACATGGCGGCTTTTCAGGATCATGAGCGAGTTTATAGAGGGCTTTGACGAGCTTTCAGGGATAGGCCCCGCCGTATCAATATTCGGGAGCGCCCGGCTTCACAAGAACAACAGGTACTACAAAAAATGCGTTGAGATATCCGCCGCGCTCTCAAAGAACGGCTACGCGATAATCACGGGCGGTGGGCCGGGCATCATGGAGGCCGCGAACAAGGGCGCGTCAATAAACGGGGGCATGTCCGTCGGGCTCAACATAACGCTGCCGAGGGAACAGAGGCCGAACAAGTACCAGAACAAGTCCCTTAACTTCAAATACTTCTTCGCGAGGAAGGTGATGTTCGTGAAGTACGCGATCGGGTATGTCTGCATGCCGGGCGGGTTCGGCACGATGGATGAGTTCTTTGAGGCCCTGACGCTTATCCAGACCCATAAGATATATCCCTTCCCGCTTATACTTTTCGGCTCCGAATACTGGAGCAAGCTTTTTGAATTCATGAAAGGCCCGATGCTTAAGCACAGGACTATAAGCCCCGAGGACCTGTCCTTCATAGAGATTACCGACGACCCCCAAAAGGTCGTTGACATTATCAACAAGTACAGGGACAGGAAAGAAAGGCTCGTCGCCGAGGCGCGGAGGACGGATAAAAAACACGGGAAAAAATTCATCAACAATAAAAAGGCTATCCCATGATGGAGAATAAAATGAAAAAACCGCATGGCGACGACCACGAGGAGTTCAAAAAAATAACGGTTGAGCTTGAGGAGGACGCGCTTCAGAAGCTTAAGGAGCTTGCGGCCGAGTATAAGGCGAAGCTCAACCAGAGATGGACGATGAGCGCGATGGTCAGGGTCGCTGTTTCTGATTTTCTCACGAAGATGGGGAAGATGTCTTAGCGCGCCGCTGTCAGGAAAACCACGGAGAGTTCTTTCAAGGGATGCTTTCAAACTACATAACCGGGGTAAAGTCAAGGGTTGCTTCAAACAAGGATACGACCATTGAGGAGAGAAATTTCCTTGTTGAGCTGTCGGAGGCAAAATTAGCGGAGGATTTTGAACAGTACCGCTGGGACGCCAACATACGCGGGATAATCGTCAGGCTTAAGACGAATTCCGCGCACCTCTACGAGTTTTGGGTTGAGAACTGGTTTACGGCCCAGCATACGGCGATGCCTCACGGCATGATATACGCCGTTAACGGCGTTAAGGGCAGGGAGCCTTTCGCATACTATAACCACGAGACAAAGACCGCGATATTCATAAACACGGAGTACTACGGCCAGTGCAAGTCATGGGCATTGGGCATCGCGGCCGACATCCTTGAAACCCAGCACAGCATCCATTCCGTGCACGGCTCATGCGCCGTGGTGCACGGCAAGGGGGTTGTGATAATCGCGCCGACAGGCACGGGAAAGTCAACCCATACATGGGGCCTGCTGAAATTGCCGGGCGGGAAGATCCATTCCGACGACTGGATATTCCTTCACTACAAAAAAGGCCTCGCAATGGCCGACATTTCCGAGAGGAAGTTTTACATAAGGACGGACATGGCAAAGACGTTCCCTGAGCTTAAGCCCATGCTTGAACGATGCAGGTGCGAAAACGTCGTTGACGGAGACTTCGGGGTATTCGGAAATTCAAGGGCGATACTTGACCCTGAATGGATCGGCGGACCGGATAAGTTCGTTGAAAGGGCGGTCGTGAAGTCGGTAATACTTTTAAGGCGGGACCCGGAGTCCCCTCCCGAGCAGAGGCTTAATCCCGGGGAGGCGATAGGCATATTGGAGGAGGGCAGGTATCAGGTGATGTCAGGCGCGGATGCCTCAATCGGTGAGTTTAAGTCAGAGTCCTTTTACAACCCGTATCTCCTCGTAAGGAGGGACGGGCTGCAGAGGTCTTTTTTTGAAAAACTTTTTGAATCCTCCGCCTGCCACATATTAAATACCGGCGTGGAGGCCGTCGGCGAAACGCAGGAGAGGATCAGAAGGATAGTTAAAGAGGCATAGCATGAATGGCATACTAAAAAGGTTTTTTTGCTTTTCCACGCTTTTGGCAATCGCATCCGTTGTCTCCGGGTGCATGGTGTTTACCCTGCCGGGGGTGGAGCCGCTTGAGGAGAAGGTCATAGGGGGTAGCGGCCCTGCGCGGGTTCTCCTTATTGACGTCTCGGGCGTCATAAGGGATGAGGACGGGACGGGCCTTTTGGGCGTTGAGACGCGGATGAACACCCTTGCGAGGATAAAAGAGGAGCTTACAAGGGCGGAAAAGGACGACAGCGTCAAGGCCGTCGTCTTAAGGATAAACTCGCCCGGGGGCGCCGTAACCACGTGCGACATCATAAACCACGAGATCAGCGTTTTTAAGGCAAAGAGGAAGATCCCGGTCGTCGCTGAGCTTATGGACGTGGCGGCCTCCGGCGGATACTATGTCGCTGTCGCGGCGGACAGCATTGTGGCGCATCCCACGACCGTAACAGGCTCAATAGGCGTTGTCGCGTACAGCGTAAACGCCGGCGGGCTTATGGAGAAGCTGGGGATCTCAAACCAGACGATAAAATCAGGTGATAAAAAGGACATAGGCTCTCCCCTGAGGAAGATGACGGACGAGGAGCGGGCCATACTTTCTTCCATAATAGACGACATGCACCAGAGGTTTTTAAACGCCGTCATGCGGGGCAGGAAAAACGCCCATGCCTTTGAACTCAACGAGCTGAAGGGCATTGCCGACGGAAGGGTCTATACGGCCAATCAGGCGTTAGGGCTTAAGCTGATTGATTCAATAGGATATCTTGAAGACGCGGTCGGTCTTGCCAAGAAACTCGCGGGCGTAAAGGACGCCACGTTAATCACCTATGCGCCGCGGTCTTCCTACAGGGCCAACATGTATTCGGGCATAGGGGGCGCTACACCTCCTCAGGTTAACCTCATAAACATGGACATTGGAGGGGGCTTGTCAAAAAAGTTCGGACTCAATTTTCTTTACCTCTGGATGCCCTGATGGGGCCCTCGGATGACCGCGCCTAAACTTGATTTTTTTTCAAAGATCGCCTTTGTCGCGGGCGGCTTAAGCTACGCGATATTTCTCCTCGGCCATTTAGGCCTGCTTTCATGGCCTTATGTCCTGCCGGCCGTCGTATCGGCCGTTCTTCTCATCGTCTATTTTTCCTTAAAGTCTTATGCGTCAAACGAACCGGCGGTGAAGCGGACTCTGCCTGAAAAGGCGCTCGTCCTTCTCATCTCACTGACGGTCATTTCAATCCTTGGCCTTGCGATACTTCCGCCGTCCTCAAGGGATGAGCTCATCCAGCATCTCGCGGTGCCGAAACTCTATGTCATGAGTCAGGGGATTTTTGAGATAAAATTCATGACATTCGCGTATCTGCCGCAAAACATAGACCTTCTTTACGCGGCATCCCTCGCGTTGGGCAGCGATATAGTCCCGAAGATCATGCATCTTGGCTTCGCGGTGCTTACGGGCCTTGCGCTTCATCAATATGTCTCGCAATACGCGGGCAGGACATTCGGGCTCCTTTCAATGCTGATGTTTCTTTCAACCCCGCTTGTCTTCAACCTCTCAAGGCTTGCCTATACGGACCTTGGGGCCGCGTTCTTCTCTACACTTGCCGTTATGGCCGCGCTTAAGTGGAGGCTGGACTTTTCAGGCAAACGGCTCCTGTATTCGGCGGTCCTCACAGGCCTTGCCATGGGGGTAAAATACAATACGCTTGTCAGCCTCTTTCTTCTATGCGTCTTTGTCTTGTTTTCAAGGCTTAGGGCCGATAAAAAGGCCCTGCCTGCCTTAGGGGCCGGCCTTTTGTATTTCATCGTCGCGTTTCTGGTAGTCTCTCCGTGGCTTATCAGAAACATCCTCTGGGACAAGGGCCCGATGTTTCCCCTCTTTGACAACGCGATAAAGGCGGCTTCAAGCGGGGCGGGCATTCATGTCACGGGCGAGATGGCGCCCGTTGCAAAGAGGTTGATACTTTACGGGGAAGGGCTTTTAGACATCGCGCTCCTGCCGGTCAGGGTTTTTTTTGAAGGGAGCGACAATTCAATTGAGCGGTTTGACGGGGTGTTGAATCCATTTTTTCTTTTCTTTATCCCGCTTGCGTTCATAAAAAGGGGATACTTCAAGGACAAGGTCTACATCGGGCTTTATTTCCTCCTTTTCGTTGTTTTCACGTCCTTTACGATAGACATTGTGGCGCGTTATCTGCTCCCCGCCATACCGTTCGTCATAGCGCTTGTCGCGATAGGCCTAAAGAACGCCCTTGAGAAAAAGTGGTTAAGGGAGGCCTCCATCGCCGCGCTCGTCGGCCTTTTCGCGTTCAATGTCTTTTATGCGGCCGGGATTTATAAACGGCTAAGCCCCTTTTCGTATTTAACCGGAGGCTCGGACAGGGCGGGTTATTTAAAAAGGGTTCTGCCTGATTATGACGCGGTGTCATACGCGAACACGGCGCTGCCCAGGGATGCAAGGGTGATGCTCCTTTTTACGGGCGAGAGGGGATATTACTGGGAAAGGGAGTATTTCTACGGCGACAGGGTCGGAAATTATTTTAAATGGCTCGTAAAGGAGTCTTACAGGGATGATGTGTTGTTGGCTGATAAATTCAAGGGGATCGGGATAAGCCACGTCTTCGTAAACTTAAAGATACTGGACGAATTCGCGGCGAATAACTTTGCCGAAGGCGAGCTTGATGTGCTAAAGCGGTTTTTCGCGGGGCAATCCGTGATGCTTTACAACTCAAGGGGTTATTCCCTCTATGCGCTTAAATAAAAAAAACGGCCCTGTCCGTTATTTCTATTTTGCCTCCGGCAAGCCGCCTTTTTCTTCCTTGGGCTTAGGCCCGACCTCGGACATCGCGTATGCGTCCAGAGTTATGTATTTTTTTGCGGCGTTAAGCACGTCTTCAACGGTTACTGCCTCAATCTTTTTCGGGAACACGCTGTTGTAGTCAAGCCCAAGCCCGTAAAGCTCGTTGTTCGCAAGGCTTGCCGCTTGAGAAGAGACCTCCTGAAGCCCTATCTCAAAACCCCCTGTTATAGAGCCCTGCGCCCTTTTAAGCTCGTCCAGTGTTATGCCCTCGGTTGAGATGTCTTTAAGCTCCCTTAATATGCCTGAAATGGCGGCGTCCTTTTTCTCCGGCGCGGTTGCGATGTAGGCGGCGAATATCCCAGGGTCCGCGCCCTCCCGTGAGAACGCGCTTATTGAGTATGCAAGGCTCTGCCTGTCCCGGAGGTTGATAAAAAGCCGGCCTCCCTGTCCAGAGAGGACTTCGGTTGCGACCTTCAACGCGTATGAATCCTTGCTCCCTATGGTCGTGCCCCGGAAGCCGATGCCGACGTTAACCTGCGCCTTTTCCCTCGCCTCGCCCGTCCTTAACACGCCCTGAACCGGCGCCTGAGGGCCTGGCGGCGACAGGGCCTGCTTATGGCCGGCAAAGTCCTTAAAACGCCCTTTAACGAGGCTTATCGTCTGGTCCGCGTTTACATCTCCGACAATTGAAATCACCATTCTCTCCGGCGTAAAAAAGGCCCCATAATGCCTTAGTATGTCCTCTCTTTTAAGCCCAGCAATCGTATCGGCGGTGCCGGATACGGGCATGCCGTATGGATGGGTCTTGAATAGTTCCCTGTACAGGAGCTTGAAGGTGTATCCCGGGAGATAATCCTCCTGCCTTTTAATTTCAGAGAGCACGTCTTTTTTAAGCCTCTCAATCTCCTCCTCCGGGAAAGAGGGGTTTAAAAGCACATCCGCGAATATGTTAAACCCCTTGTCAAAGAACCTTGAAAGTAATTTCGCCGAAACGCCCGTTGAATTCCATCCGGAAAATCCGTTGACGCTTCCGGCGATGTCCTCAATGTCCCGCGTCAGATCCTCCCTTGACCTTTTGTTAGTGCCCCTTGAAAGCATCCGTGAGGTAAAGTTGCTGACGCCGTTTTTATCCGCCGCCTCAAACCTTAGCCCTCCGGGGAATGTCGCGTAAACCGCAACCGTTGGGTTTGAATGCACTTCTTTTATAATAAGGGTGATCCCGTTTTCAAGTGTAACCCTTGCGACCGCAGGCCCTTTTTCATTATCGCCGCCTCCGGCGGCAGGCGTTTTCGCGTCCTTGCCTTTCAGCGCCTCAGTATTGCGGCTTAAGGCGTTTAAAATATCCGCTTTTGAGAGCTGTTCGCCTTGAGGGGCGATGACGGCGAAGCTTAATCGGTTTGTTCCGAGATACCTCGCTGCCGAGGACTTTACGGCCCCAGGGCTTACGGCCCTTATGTTGTCAACATATTTTTTCTCATAATTAATGTCTCCCGCGTATGTCTCATAATAACCGAGCTTTGAGGCAATGCCGTCCATGGTCTCCCTTGAATAGACAAAATCGCTTTCAAGGTTCATCTTTATCCGTTCAAGTTCCTCGGTAGAAGGGCCTTGTTTGGCAATCATGTTCAATTCGTCAAGGATCGCGTCAATCGCCTTTTGCGTGTTTGCCGCGTCAAGGCTCGCGGTTATGAAGAAAAGGCCGGGGTCTTTTAGAGACATCGCGTATGCGCCTATGTCGTGGACCGAGGCGTCTTTTATCTTTAGCCTCCTGTAAAGCCTTGAGCCGTCGCTTCCTCCGAGTATGCCGGCCAAAACGTCAAGCGCATAGGTGTCGTCATTCTTAAGCTCAGGCACATGGAAGGCAAAGCCCAACTGGGTCTGCTTTATTTCCCTGAAGACCACCCCTCCCCGCGGCTCTTTCTGCTCAGGTTCAATGGGTCTAATCCTCTTTGGAAGGGGTTTTTTCTTAAAATCCTTAAAAAGCCTCTTTGCCGCGGCCATTACCTCGTCCGGACGGACATCCCCGCTTACGACAAGGGTCATGTTGTTCGGCGCATACCATGTCTTGAAAAATTTTAAAATATCCCCTCTCTTAAAGCCCTCAACGGTCTTAATGTAGCCTATTACCGGCCTTTTGTAAGGGTGGTTCGCATAGGCGTTGCTGAAAAGGGCTTTGTAGAGGTTCCGTTCGGGCTTGTCCTCGTTCATGCTTATTTCCTCAAGCACCACCTGAAGCTCTTTTTCAAGCTCC
Source organism: Deltaproteobacteria bacterium (assembly GCA_038041305.1). Classification (GTDB taxonomy): domain Bacteria; phylum Desulfobacterota; class GWC2-55-46; order GWC2-55-46; family GWC2-55-46; genus JBBTGV01. Next base: position 22,789 of record JBBTGV010000056.1, read on the forward strand.
TCCGGGTCAAACGCCGAGTTCTGCACGGCATCGCTGATTATGTCAAGGCCGGTTAAGAGATGCCTGCCCGGTATGGTAAGGTGGTATACGGTATTGTCATAGGACGTGTAGGCGTTTATGTCTCCTCCGAGGGCTTCAATCGTGCCCGCAATCTCGCCGAGTTTTCTTTTCTTCGTGCCCTTAAACAGCATATGC
>JBBTGV010000057.1:0-16513 GCA_038041305.1 Deltaproteobacteria bacterium
CGGCCTGATGCCCGACATTTACAAACAGCTGTGCGACGTGAGAAAGATCCTTGAAAGGCATTACAAGGACATGCAGGACATTGAGTTCACGATTGAAAGCGGAAAGCTCTACATACTCCAGTGCAGGGCCGGCAAAAGATGCCCGCTCGCCTCGTTCACGATCGCGGTGGACATGGTCAAGGAAAAGCTGATAACAAAGAGGGACGCCCTTCTGAGGATAACGGATAAGGACATAGAAGGGCTTTTCTACCCCGTCATAGACCCATCCATACCTTACGAGGAACTCAAGAAAAACCTCTTTGCGGCGGGCATTGCCGCGGTGCCCGGCGCGGCCTCAGGCGCGGTTGTCTTCAGCGCGAAGGACGCCGAGGAATGGACCGCGAAGGGCAGAAACGTAATACTCGTCAGAAAAGAGACAAGCCCCGAGGACGTCGGGGGCATGCACGCCGCGAAGGGGATATTGACCGCGACGGGCGGCAAGACCTCCCATGCGGCGGTTGTGGCAAGGGGCTGGGGCAAGTGCTGTGTTGTCGGGTGCGAGGACCTTTCAATAGACTATGAGGCGAAGACGGTTACGGTCGGCGATACCGTAATAAAAGAAGGCTCTGATATAACCATAAACGGCTCGTCCGGGGAGGTCTACAAGGGGCCGCTTAAACTTATAAAGCCTGAACTCCCGGACGCATACTCTACCCTTATGGAATGGGCGGACGAGGCGCGTTCGCTTAAGGTAAGGACGAACGTGGACACCCCGTATGACGCCGAGAGGGCCATAAAGCTCGGCGCCGAGGGGATCGGGCTTTGCAGGACCGAGCACATGTTTTTTGACACAGACGAGAGGCGCATCGCGATACAGAGGATGATTATCGCGGAGGACGAGGAGACAAGGAGAAAATCCCTTGAGGAGCTCCTCCCGTTCCAGAGGAGGGATTTTACGGGCATCTTCAGGGCAATGGACAACCTGCCCGTGACGATACGGCTCCTTGACCCGCCGCTGCACGAATTCGTCCCGCACACCGAGGCTGAGCAGATACACCTCGCGCAGAGGCTTTCATTGCCGTTCCATCAGGTAAAAAGAAGGATCGACAGGCTCCACGAGGCGAACCCCATGCTCGGCCACAGGGGCAGCCGCCTGTGCATAACATATCCAGAGATATTAGATATGCAGATAAGGGCGATTATAGAGGCCGCCTGCGAGTGCAGCAACAAGGGCATAAAGGTCATGCCTGAGATTATGTTCCCCCTTATTATTGACGCAAAGGAGCTTAAGATCCTGACGGACAGGACGCGTTCCATCGCGGACGCGGTAATGAAGGAGCAAAAGACGAAGATAAAGTATCTCCTGGGCACCATGATAGAGGTCCCGAGGGCGGCCCTCCTCGCGGACAAGATAGCAGAGGTCGCGGAGTTCTTCTCGTTCGGCACGAATGACCTTACACAGATGACGCTCGGCATGTCAAGGGACGACGCGGGAAGGTTTCTGCCCGACTATGTTGACGAGAAGAAGACCGGGATACTAAAAACCGACCCGTTCCAGTCCATTGACGCGGAAGGGGTTGGGCTTCTCATTAAGATGGCGATAGAAAAAGGCAGAGGCGCAATGGCTGGGCTTAAAATCGGCATATGCGGGGAGCACGGAGGAGACCCGCAGTCGGTTGAATTCTGCCACAGAAATAACCTTGACTATGTGTCGTGCTCTCCGTTCAGGGTTCCTATCGCAAGGCTTGCGGCAGCCCAGGCAGCCTTAAAGTGGCCTAAAAAATGACATTAAAATGAAAAGTTACGAAAACCCTGATAAAAACAGGGTTTTCGTGTTGAAACCCCACCTGTTGTATTAAAAATTATTTTTTATACCGCTTATTGTATTTTTTCCTTTACAAGCAATAAAAACCCTGCTAAAATTGCCCTCCAAAAGGAAACTCCTAACTTATTGCCCGTTTATGAAGATAAAAAACCTCACAATCCACGGATTTAAGTCGTTTGTAGACAAGGTCTCCATTCCGTTCCCCCTCGGCACTTCCGCCATAATAGGGCCGAACGGCTGCGGAAAGAGCAATATCGTGGACGCTATACGATGGGTGCTCGGCGAGCAGAACCCGAGGCACTTAAGGGGCAGGCTCATGGAGGACGTCATATTCAACGGGAGTGACTTGAGAAAGCCCCTCGGCATGGCGGAGGTAACCCTCGTTTTCTCAAACGAAGGCGGGATTGCGGGGCCTAAGTTCTCTGAATTCACGGAGATAGAGATTACGAGGAGGCTCTACAGGTCAGGGGAAAGCGAATACCTGATAAACAAGGTGCCTTCAAGGTTAAGAGACATCGTTGACCTCTTTACGGACACGGGGATCGGCACAAGGGCATATTCAATAATAGAGCAGGGGCAGGTCGCATGGCTTGTGAACGCAAAGCCGGAGGAGAGAAGGGTCATATTTGAAGAGGCGGCCGGCATAAACAAATTCAAGCATAAAAAGGAGGCGGCCATAAGGCGCCTTGACGCGACAAAGGAAAACCTCCTGAGGGTAAACGACATTATCAGCGAGGTCAAGCGGCAGCTTAATTCGCTTAACAGGCAGGCAAAGAAAGCTGAGAGATATAAGGCGATAAGGGAGGAACTTAAGGCCATTGAAGTGCGGCTCGCCTGTGCCGGGGTCGTTGACGCGAAGGAGCGCATAAAGGACGCTGAACAAAGGCATAAAAAGGCCGCTGAAGAGGAGCTTGTCCTGAAGGCGGAGTTAAGCCTTAAGGAAGCCCTCTCGGAAAAGACCAAGATTAAATACTTTGAGGCCGAGTCCGAAAACAGGGCAATAAAAGACCGGCTCTTTGAGATAGAACGGCACATTCAGGAAAACGAGCGCAACAACGCGCTTGCCGAGGCCCGGATTGACGAGATCAAAAGGATTGAGGGGCGCATCGCCTTTGAGATAGAGGAGCTTAACGGCCTCGGCGAAAAAACGGCAAAGGAGACAGACGCCTTAAACGCCTCTCTCGCGGCGATCCAAAGGGACGCGGAACTCAAGACAAAACTCCTTGAACAATCATCCAACGAGCATTCCTCCATTTCAGCCGAGCTAAAAGAACAGACGGACGCGGAGCGCATGTGCGCGGCCGACTCCTTAAACCTCTCAACGATCCTGTCGGACATCAGGCATTCGCTTGAGGCCATATTAAAAGAAGAAGACGCGCTTCGCCTTAAACTCATGCAGGACGAAAGGCAGGCGGACGCCATTTTAAAAGAGCTTGCCCTTAAAAAAGAGACGTTAGCGCCGATGGCCGAGAATGAGGACAGGCTTGACAGGGAAAAAGAGGCGTTGGAATTAGGGCTTCTTGACATGAAAAAGAGCCTTGAGGACAAGGAAATGGCGCTTACCGGTCAGAACCGGACGCTTCATGATTTAAGGAGAACGCATTCGGCTCAGACGGCGCGGATTAACACCCTTGAGGACGTTGAAAGAAATTTTGAAAACCTCAAGGAAGGCGTAAGGTCCGTGCTTCTCAACAAAAAAGAGGCCTTACGCGTCAGCGGCATTGTTGCCGACGTGATTGAAGCGAATCCTGGATACGAAAAGGCCGTGGAGGCCCTTCTAAACGAAAAACTCCAGTATGTGCTTGTTGAAAGCCAGAGCCACGGCATTGAGGCGATAAACTTCCTTAAAAAGAACCTCTCCGGCAGAGGCTCCTTTGTGCCTATTAAGGAGATAAGGACAGTGCCGGCAGCCGTTGCCGCGGGGGTGTGCGCGTTTGACGGGGCAAAGGAGCTTATAGGCGAGGTAAGGATTTCCTCCGGGTATGAATCCATAGTTGAAGGCCTGCTCGGAGACGCCATAGTAGTGCCTGACATGGAGGCCGCCCTTGAAATATGGCGGGCGAACGGCATGTACAGGACCATCGTAACAACCGAAGGCGAGATAATAGACGCGCACGGCATAATAACCGGCGGCGGGGCCGGCGCGGGCGGGATACTCTCAAGAAGGGCCGAGACAAAAAGGCTTTCCATAGAGCTCGTTCAGCTTGAACAAAAAACAGGCTCGCTTGAGCGCCAAACAAAGGACGCCGACAGGGAAATATCGGGGCTTAAGGCCTCAATTGAGGCGCTTAAGGAAAAGCTCCACGCCCTTGAACTTGAAAAAATAAACAGGTCTTCAGGATCGCGGCTCCTGACAGAGGAGATTGCAAGGCTTGAGAATGCCTCGTCCATGCTGTCCGGCGCCATTGAAGATACGGCCAAAAGGCTCCTTGAGGCGGCCGGGAAAAAGGCGTCCATATCAAACGAGCGGGCTTCGCTTGAAGAAAGACTGCTTGAGATAGAGGGGAAAAGGGGCACGCTTAAGGCCGGACTGACAACGCTTGCCCAAAAAAAGGACGAGGCGTCTTTAAAGGTTACGGAACTCCGGGTCTCTCTCGCGGGCATTAATGAACGGATTGAAGCAACAAAAAAGGAAATTGCCGGGAAAAACCAAACCCTTTCAGACGCCCTTGGCCGCATTGAGCTTAAAAAAGCAGAGATTGAATCCGGGTTAAAAGAGCTCGTTGAAAAGAAAAAAGAGACTGAAGGCATTAAATCGGCGCTGGAAAACGCCATGGGCAAACGGCAGGCCCTGTCAAAACAGGACCGTGCCTGCTCTGAGGCGATAACATCCATTGACGCCGAGCTAAAGGGCATGGACGCGGGAATCAAGGCCGTCTCGTCCGGCATTGCCTCAATGCAGGCCGTGCTTGGCAGGGCATCCGTTGAGATTACGGAAATCGGGCTCGGGCTTAAAAACCTAAAGGAGCGGATGGTTGAGAAATACGGCGTTGACATAGAGGGCGTCATGCCTGAGGAAGGCCCAATTGACGCCATTGCCCTTGAGCACAGCGCAAGGGAGCTTAAGGACAAGATAGCGGAGCTTGGCGAGGTGAGCCTTTCCGCCCTTGAGGAGTACGCGGAGCTTGAGACGCGGCATCAGTTCCTCATAGACCAGCAGGCGGACCTCCAGAAATCCGTTGACGACCTGCACGCCGCGGTCACGAAAATAAACAGGACCACCCGCGAGCGGTTTAAGGGGGCCTTTGACGAGATAAACGAAAAGTTCAAGGAGACGTTCCCGAGATTCTTCAGCGGCGGACACGCGGAACTCCATTTGTCGGAGGACGCGGACATACTTGAGGCGGGCATTGAGATCATTGCCCAGCCTCCGGGCAAAAGGCTTCAGAACATAACGCTGCTTTCAGGCGGGGAAAAGGCATTGACGGCGACATCCCTCATATTCTCCATTTTTCTCATAAAGCCAAGCCCGTTTTGCCTGCTGGACGAGGTTGACGCCCCGCTTGACGAGGCGAACATAGACCGGTTCAACAGGTTCGTGCACGAGATGTCAAAGATGAGCCAGTTCATGCTCGTAACGCACAACAAAAAGACGATGGAGATGGCCGACGCCCTTTACGGCGTTACGATGGAGGAGCCCGGCATATCAAAGGTACTGTCGGTCAATCTAAGCGAAAACTGACTTTCAATGTCCGGCAAACGCAATCAGGCCCGTTGCCGTTAAAAATGCACTTCAGCGAAATACTTAAAACCCTGACTGAGAAGACCGGCGCAATCGGCTCCGCGGTACTGGCCGCGGACGGTGAGCTCGTTGAGGCGTACCCGCCGCCTGATTCAACGGAACACGCCGCGATAAACCTTATCGGCGCGCACCACGGCATAATACTCGGCATCGCGAAGGACGCTACAACCCGCGCCGGCGGCCTGACGGCCGCAAGGTCTGTCCATATATGGACGAAAAATGCGCGTATAGCGGTGATTGACTTGATTGAAGGATACTATCTGATCATTGTCCTCGGGAGGGATATCGCGATGGGCAGGACAACGATTGCCGCTAAAACCGCGGCCAGGCTTGTTGAAATGGAGATCTCGCGCTAAAGCCTCTCCTTAAGCACCCTCCTTGAGACCTTCCACGGGTTCCACGGGTCTTTGTACGACGACTTGAAAAGAAACTCCTGCGCGTAGGCAAAGGTCCTCACAGCCCTCATGTAGAAGCCCATGTAAAAAGGCATAAGCGGCAGATACAAGAACAGGGACGACTCCTTCTCTTTTCTCTCCGTAAGCGCGGTGACGACCGCATACTGCATGAAGTTGAAAATCACATACAGGACATAATTCATAGGGATAATGTACTTCACGAGGCTCGGCGCGTTGTAGAACATGTCTACGATGTATATGAACCATTTGAAATCCAGCGCAACGTTGAAAAACACGTTCTCAACGAAAGATACGAAGTTAAAGAAACTGAAGTTCTCGGTGGGCAGGAACACGTCGCTGTGCTTCCTCAACCTGAAACGCACGAGGGATTTATACCATCTAAGCCTCTGTTTCGTGAGCCTCCTGAAGTCTTCAGGCACCGTGGTAAAGCATATCGCGTCTTTCTCAAAGCGTATCTTGTATCCGAGTTTCCGTATCTTGACCGTAATGTCGCCGTCAAGCCCGGGGCCGACGTCCCATCCGCCGATCCTGTCCAATATGTCTTTCCTGAACGCGCCGAACGCGCCAGGCACCGTCCTGTAGATCCCGAGAAGCGAGGCAACGGCCCTGCCGACCGATATGCTCTTTAAATACTCAATGGACTGGAGTGTGGTGCAAAGCCCGGCGTTCTGATTCCTCACCTTGACATTGCCGCCGACCGCCCCGACCTTATCGTCAAGGTAAAACGGTATCAGGGACCTTTCAATGGCGTCCCTGTCAAAAGAGGAGTCCGCGTCAAGCAGAAGAACGAGCGAGCCCCTTGCGTATCGTAGCGCAAGGTTTGAGACAGAGGCCTTTCCGCCGCTGAAGTCGCTCCTCAGGTACTTGTCTATAAGGCCGTTTCTTACGAGGTCGTTGCATATTTCAGGCGTATCGTCGTCCGAGCCGTCATCGGCGATTATAATCTCAATGTTTTTATAGGTCTGCTCCTTTAAGGACTTTGAAAGCTTATAGATGTTCTCGCCCTCGTTTTTTCCGGGCACAAGGATTGAGACAAGCGGGTTCAGGTTAAAGAGCCTGTGCCTTGCAAGCGCATAAGCGTCTTTCCTTAAATATCTCTGGATGTTAAAGACAATGAGGAATACCATGTCAAATACGACATAGCGCGGAAACTCAAGCAGTATCGCGTACCAGAAAAACCTCAGGAACTTATAAAAACCAACGGTCTTCCAGAACTGCAAAAAATCAATTATATCGGCGATTGTCATGTCGGGCCTGCGGGCAAATAAGCTAACTGACGGCGATCCTTTTTATATACTCGTCAAATGTTGAGTCCTTCTTGACAATGAAGGTGTCCACGAAAACCCTCGGCTCAAACCCCTTAAAATTGTCCTGCATGAGCTTTACGAGGTTTAGCCTGAGCCTGTCAAGCGGGATGCGCGCGCCGTCCAGGGGGGTGTCCGGAAAAAGGAACAGAAGGGTTGATTCGTTAAGGTATGACAGCACGTCGGACGGCCTTATTGATTCCTTCATAAGCCTCATTATCTCAGGGAATATCTTGTCCTTTATCGCGCCCATGAGATACATCTCCTGAAAATTAAGGAACTGGAGATAGGCGAGGCAGGATGGCTTTTCAACCCTCTTTATCCTCTCTATCTCGTTTTGCACGAAGGCCTGAAACACCTCAATCTCAACCATGCCCTCTATCCTCAAGATGTCCCTCATCGTTATATGGGTGCCGTAAATGGCCGCGTGCGCGCCCTTTGAGGTGATGGAGTACCTCTTGACGGGCTTCTCAATAAGCCCCTCCGCGATCGTCTCGCTCTTGCAGTAAAGGCACAGGGCGCTTACCTTCGGGTCCTGGAATGTAATGTTGCACTTCCCGCACGTGTATATGACCGAGGGCTTGTCGTAATCAACGCCTATGTGCCTTAACTGTTTCGCGCATTTGGGGCATACGAGCGCCTCGGCCTTAAGGAAGTCCGATTCGGGCCCGACATACGCGCAGACGAAATGATGAATCAGGTCTTCCGAGGCGAGGTCGGACGACGAGCACTTCTGGCATGTCTCCCGGAAATTAAGAAACGACGAGAAGCACCTGCCGCACAGGTGCATCCTGTCAACGTACGCGCCGTTCAAAAGCCCTTGCTTCTCGGCGTGCTCAAGTATGCCGAAGCACTTATGCTCCTCCTCAGGCGGAAAATTAACGGCTATCAGGGGATAGGAATACCCGAGCCTTGAAGACGTGTCTATGACCGGCTCAAGGGATTTGTCCCTCGTGTAAATGAACCTTAAGACGTGATCAAGCACCCTGCTCTCGTGCGTCTCGGCCCTCAGGTCCTCAAACCTCTCGGCCCTCCTGTTGACCCTGTTGACGATGGGCATGAGCCTTACGATCTTATCCGGCTCGCAATAGTCGTCCGCGAGGGAAAGAAGCACCGCGTCATCTGGCTCTGCCTGCGAAACGAGGAATATCGGCTTAAGGTATGTGCCCTCAAGATCAATTGACCTGATTTTCTTGACGAGCCGCCTTGCCGAATTGATATCTGACGGGTCAACGATGAATGCGTCAATTGCGGCGTCGGCGAGGTTCTCCTCGGTAGCCTCGCTTAAACGCGCCACCTCTATGGCCTCATCCGCCCTGGCGCCGGGCCCGCCGGTATTTAATTCAACGAATTTCATTTGTCAGTACCTCTTTACATGCACCTTTACGCTTATCTTGTAGAAAGACTTCCACATAAGGGCGTCCTCCTGCGTCGTAGGCACGATGTCAACCGCGATGTTCCTTGTCACGGGCTCAAACCTTTTCTGGAACTCGGGCGGAAGCGGCTGGGTTGCGAAATAATAGCGCGCAATCGTGCCGTTGGACTTCGTTCCCTCAGGGAAGATGATGCTTACGTCAAGCCCCGCCCTTAAGCGGTTTATGTGCTCCTGCGGGAAGAACGCCTTTATGCTTATCTCCTCGGGCTTATATATCTCCATGATGGTGTCGCCCCTCATCGCAACCTCGTGATTGCTTAGGTATATGCGCGTTACAACGCCGTCCTCCATTGCGACAAAGCCCATCTCGCCGGAGTTTCCCACCGGAACCGCGCCGTTACGGCTGAATGCCAGACCCTTAAGGCTTGCCATGTATGCCTTTATGGCGACCGCCTCCTCCTCGGCCTTTTTTACGGAGGAATTGATGTCCATGATGTCTTCCTCCAAAGGCATTAGCTTGTCCGGCAGGTATGCCTCAAGGGCAACCTCTTTTTTTAATTTCTCGTGTCTGTCCTTAAGGAGCTTTCGCCTCTCCCTTAAATCGCTTATCTCAAGGTCCTTTATCCTTAAGCCCTGCTCTGACTTCAGCATCTCGCGCTCCAAATCCCCGGACGAGGAACCAGTATTGCGCACTACCGCGTCGGATTCCTCCCTGTAGGTAAAAAGCATGTCGCCTTTTTTTACCTTGTCCCCTTCCTTTACATTTATCTTAAGGAGCCGTATGTCCTTTGTGTGCTGTATGTAGAGCTTGTCAAATATGACCTGCCCCGTGCCTTCAATGTAAAGGAATCCGATGACCAGATAGGATGCCGCCGCGACGATAATAAACGCGGATACGGCGAGATACGCGAATTTGCCCCAGTTCTTCTTGAAATTGCCGACTGAGGGAAGCCTCTCGTCGGCGACCCTTATGTAGCTCTGTCTCTTGTTAAGCCTCAAAACCAACCCCTTCCGGCGTGTCTTTTACTCTGCGTCAAGGCCCGTCTGCTCCCGCCCCAAAAGCGCGTCCATCTCATGAACCGCTATACGTTCAATCCCGCCCTGCTCAACAATCCCATTGATAAACGCCTCAAACTCTGTCCTTGCCGAAAAATCAGACGGCCTTACGGCAATTACGGTTTTTTCCCTGCCGGCCTCCACCTCCTCAGCCGTTCTTCGCAATATTGCCGAGACAGACCTGTCCCCGTATGCCATTATATATATCTTATCGGCTAACCTATAGATATTTTTTAGTACTTCCGCATCAAGGTTGGCCGGGATTGACACGGTTAGGAGCATGCCTTTTTCATCCGAAATCATTCTCGCGTTTTGAAGCATCTCAATGTAGAGCCTTAAATATTCCTGCCGCTTCTCACGCCAGTCCGGCAGGGTATGCGGCTCAACGTCAAGGTGGATGCCGTACGCGCCGTAGGCCGCGGCCTCCCCTGCAAGCCTTGCAATTTTTTCCCTGTTTTTCTCAAATATAAGGTCATTGTCCCCGAGCGTGGCAAGCGTTTTTATGCCGCTTGAAGAAAGAAGCTGTATCAGCCCACCAAGCTTAACCCTGTCGGCATCTGCGCCGAATGACAGCATTATCTCCTCAAACTCCTGATTCTTCATGAAAAACCCAAGAAAATCGTTTTCAAGCCTGTTGAATGCCTTTGACCATACGTATAACGACCTTGTTGCCTTGTATCTCGGCTCAGGCCTTGGATTGACTACAGAGGCCGAGGAAAAAAACTCGTCGGCGCCAGCGAGCGTAGAGAGGCTTAAGAGCTTAAGATACATCCTCTGTTTTACGTCAATGGCCTCAACCTCAACAGCGGAGAGTTCCTCCTTAAGCCGCATAATCGCAAGCCCGCTTGAGGCGGGGTCGGCGAACGCCTTTTTTATGTACTCCCTTCTGAGCCTCTCCTCTATCAGGGCCGCCCTGTAGAGAAACGTATAGTAGTCCTTTAGCTTGAAGTTGTACTCATAAAACTCATCGTGTATCTCCATCAGCCTGTCTTCTGCCTGTCTTCTCAAACCAGTCGCCTCAAGCCCGTACTTAAGCCCGTTGGCCTCGCGGCCCTGCCTTGAACCCGGCGGCAGCGGCATCTTGAAATAAAGCCCCGCCGAAACATTGTCCGTCTGCGTGTCGGAGAGCGGGTCGTTTGCATGGTATCTTAAAAACGCCCTAAGCGTAAGCTCGTCAAGGACGGTGCCTGCCTTTAGGGCCTTCTCATCTTCTATTGAGGCGGCGCGCCTGAAAGGGTCTTTCTCGGCGGCAAGCCCCGCAAGTTTTACGATATCAACGTTAAAGACGGGCAGGGATTCGGAAGATACGCGGGGCTCATTCTCAAAGACCTTTAGCGAGGCGTTGAAATCAACGAAATTCTTCAGCATCAAGCCCGCCACGACCCGTTTTTCCCTTATCACCAGCAGGTCTTCCCACGCGAGGTCTCTGCTGAAATAAAGCCTTTCCGCGATGCCGGCATACTCGTCAAGAAAGGAGACCCTCTGCTTAAGCCTTTCAATCTTTGAGACATTGAACGAATAGATGATATTGTAATACCTTAGCTGAAACTGTTCGCGGCCCTTGAGATAAGGCATAAGCGCGGAGTTGATCGCGATGTCCTTTTCCAAGTCGTCTTTGTCCTGTCTTGCCTCAAAAAAACCGTTCTTGAAAAAATCCCATTCAAGGCCGATGTACGCGTTTGAGTCAAAAGAATCGCCTGTATCGGCGGATGCGTCCTTTATGACCCTGTTTGAATAATAGCCGGTTAAATTCAGCCCAAAGTCCTGCTTAAGCGCCTCAAACCTTTTCTCCGCGAGCTGTCCTTTAAGAATAACGCCCTTTGCCTCTGAAAACTCTTGGCTGAAAAGCGATTTCGCCTGTTCAAGCGCCCCTCCCCCGTTGTCGGCCCTAAATTCCGCGGCATGGAGAACGCATGGAAAATGAAAAAAGGGAAATAAAAAGGAGAGGGTTAAAAAAAAGATTGCCTTACGCGCCGGGGCGAATATCCCTGCGCTCCTATGGGCAAGGCATGAATACAAGAAGGTGTTCAAGAGATATAATCGTTTAACAAATCAAGTCATTATATTTAAATAACCGCGGAAAAACAACAAAAATAATAAATTACATAATGCGGGTCGCCCTTACATTTGTTTAATCGCTTCAAAACCATTGACTTTTCACAAGGGGGCGTCAAAAAATCTAAAGTTCTTGACTTTTCGGCATCTTTTAAGTAATGGTATATAGGCTAAGGAAAATAGCAGGTTATGGCGAAAAAAGACATATTGTCCGGAGAAAGGCCGAATATCGCGGCCGTTGTCGCGGATGTTATAGACCCAAAGGGAATCAAACAGGCAATAAAAAGCGGCGCCGGGCTTCTTGAGCTGAGGATAGACACATTCAAGGACAGGGACATTGAGCGGTTAAAAAAAGAGGTCTCTGGCCTTAAGAGAATAAAGACATTGCGAAAAATCCCTTTTATCCTTACGGTCAGGGACAAAAAAGAGGGCGGCAGGTTTTACATAAAGGATGCGGACAGGGAGGCGATATTCTCCTCTCTTATGCCTTATGCGGACTTCATAGACATAGAGCTTAAGTCCTCTGCTATACTTGGAGAGACCATAAGATTGGCGAAAAAGAACGGAAAAAAGGTGATCCTCTCCTGCCACGACTTTAAGGCAACGCCCGGGGGAAAAACGCTTGAATCAACAATAAGAAGGTCTCTTGTCGCTGGCGCGGACATCGTAAAGATAGCCTGCCTTGCAAAAAACAGGCAAGACCTGAAAAGGCTTGCCGGGCTTCTCCTAAGGCACAAAGGCTTAATCGTAATCGCGATGGGCAGGTACGGCGCGTGCTCAAGGATATTGTTCCCCGCTATCGGCTCTGTTTTGACATACGGCTCCATCTCAAGAAAGACCGCGCCCGGACAGATGCCCGCGGGAGACATTCATAAGCTCCTTAAATGCATCGGCCTCCGCCCTGCGGCATTCTGAAAAGTCGCAGAAAACTACTTTTCGTTCAGGCCGCTCAAAAAACAGCCTGCTAAAAAATAAAAATCCGGAGGTATATTCACCATGGCGGTAAGGGTTGCTATAAACGGTTTCGGACGCATAGGAAGGAATATCGTAAGGGCGTCTCTCGGCGCGCCGGACATTGATTTTGTCGCCATAAACGACGTGTCTGACGCAAAGACGCTGGCGCACCTGCTTAAGTACGACTCCGTGTTCGGCATAATAGGCGCGGATGTAACGGCAAAAGAGGCCTCTATCGCGATAAACAACAAAGAGATAAAGATAACGGCCGAAAAAGACCCGGCAAAGCTCCCGTGGAAGGAACTTAATATTGACATTGTGCTTGAGTGCACCGGTCTTTTCACGAACAGGGAAAAGGCCGCCCTCCACATTGAGGCGGGGGCTAAAAAGGTCGTGATATCCGCGCCGGCAAAGAACGAAGACCTGACGATCTGCATGGGCGTGAACGAGGCCATGTATGACCCCAAGAAACACTCAATAATATCAAACGCCTCGTGCACGACAAACTGCCTTGCCCCGGTCGCAAAGGTCCTCCACAGGAGCTTCGGCATAAAAAAGGGCCTGATGACGACGGTGCACGCCTACACGAACGACCAGAAGATATTAGACCTGCCGCACAAGGACTTAAGAAGGGCGAGGGCCGCGGCGCTTTCAATGATACCTACGACAACAGGGGCCGCAAAGGCGGTATCCCTCGTGCTCCCGGAGCTGAAGGGAAGGCTTGACGGCATGGCGGTAAGGGTGCCGGTGCCGAGCGTGTCGCTCGTTGACCTTACCGCGGCGCTTGAAAAGGACGCAACGGCGGAGGAGGTCAACAAGGCCCTGATGGATGCCGCCAAGGGAGATCTGCGCGGCATACTCCAGTTCTGCAGCGAGGAGCTTGTCTCAATTGACTTTAAATCCAACGAGCATTCGTCCATTGTGGACGGCCCTTCAACAAAGACGATAGGCGGCAACATGGTAAAGGTGCTTTCATGGTATGACAATGAATGGGGCTTTTCGTGCAGGATGAGGGACCTCGTGCGCATGATGGCTTCAAAGGGGCTCTAATAACAAATCGGAGGAAGGCGCAATTGTATAACGGGCTTAAATTCATAGACGAGGTGGGCATAAAAGGCAAACGGGTGTTAATCCGCGCCGACTTTAACGTGCCGCTTGACGAAAACAACAACATAACCGACGACATGCGGATAAGGAGCGTCCTGCCGACGATAAACTACGCGCTTGATGAAAACGCGAGGGTCATACTTGCCTCTCATCTGGGACGACCAAAGGGCGCGCGGGTTGAGGCGTTAAGCCTTGCCCCTGTTGCAAAGAGGCTCGGCAGGCTTCTGCAAAAAGACGTCGCCCTCGCCCCTGACTGCGTTGGGGATGAAACAAAAAGGCTTGTTGACAACATGGCCCCGGGCGACGTCGTCATGCTTGAGAACTTGAGATTTCATCCCGAGGAGGCCAAAAACGACGACGGCTTCGGAAAAAGGCTCGGGGAATTCGCCGATGTCTACATAAACGACGCGTTCGCCGTTGCCCACAGGTCTCATGCCTCCGTCGTCGCGATCACGAATCATGTCAAGGAGGTCGCGGCCGGGTTTCTCATGAAAAACGAGCTCCAGTACTTCTCCATGGCAATGGAGAGGCCGGTGCGGCCCCTTGTGGCGATCATAGGCGGAAAAAAGGTCTCGGACAAGGTAAAGGTGCTCTCCGCCCTCTGCGACAAGGTGGACAAGCTCATCATCGGCGGCGGGATGGCCCTTACGTTCTTCAAAGCCCTCGGATACGAGACAGGGACCTCGTTCACGGAGGACGACGCCATGGACAAGGCAAAAGAGGTCGTTGAACTTGCACGGTCAAGAAAGATCAAGCTCTACATGCCGGTTGATTTCGTCGTTGCCGACAAATACAGCGCGTCAGCGGAGACAAAGGTCGTGACATATCAGGAGATCCCGAAGGACTGGATGGCGCTTGACATTGGCCCGGCAACCGTAACCCTTTTCACGGAGGCGATACAGAACGCGAAGACGATCCTATGGAACGGGCCTATGGGCGTTTTTGAAATAGACGCGTTCAGCAGGGGCACCTTCGCGCTCGTAGCCTCTGTCGCAAACTCCTACGCCTTGACGATCGTCGGCGGCGGCGATACCGATGTCGCGGTGCACAGGGCGGGAGAGTTCGCGAAGATGAGCTACGTATCAACCGGCGGGGGCGCGTTCCTTGAAATCTTAAAGGGCAACGACCTGCCCGGCATATCCGCCCTCAGGAGGGCGTCTTCCGGGGTCTTTGCCGCGGGCTGAACGTAAGGATTCAATCACCACGCCGTAAAAGGTATTTTTCTTTTGTACAGCTCGGCTTGAATTCGCCGGGCATACGATTAAAAATTATTTCAATTAAAAAAATGCTTACTCCCCTCATAGCAGGAAACTGGAAGATGCACACGACCGTGCAGGACGGCGCAGGCCTCGTATTAAGGCTGCGGGAGCTTCTAAAGGGCATTGATTCCGTTGACGTGGCTGTCGCCCCGCCATACACGTCCCTGCACCACATCAGCCACCTGATTGCCGGAAGCAACATCAAGCTCTGCGGCCAGAACCTCCACTGGGAGCAAAAAGGCGCGTACACCGGAGAGGTCTCGGCAGAGATGCTTGCAAGCGCCGGATGCCAGCATGTGATCGTCGGCCATTCCGAGCGCAGGGAGATCTTCAAGGAAACGGACGACATGGTGAACAAAAAAATCATTGCCGCGTTAAAGGCCGGGCTTAAGCCGATCGTCTGCGTCGGGGAAACGCTTGAGGAACGGGAGGGGAAAAAAATGCTGCAAAAGGTCCGGCATCAGGTAGAACGCGCCCTATCGGGCCTTGTGGGCAGCGCCATAAAGGACATAACCATAGCGTATGAACCGGTTTGGGCAATAGGAACAGGAAGGGTGGCCTCCACGGAGCAGGCGGAGGAGGTGCACAGCGCCATAAGGGAGCTCCTCTTTGAGCTTTTCAATACCGAATCAGCCCGGGACGCGCGCATAATATACGGCGGAAGCGTTAAGCCCGACAATATTGACAGCCTCATGGCGCAGCCAAACATAGACGGCGCGCTTGTCGGAGGCGCGAGCCTTAAGGCAGAGGACTTTGCAAGGATAGTGAAATTCCGGCATATCTCCTGAAAAAAACCAGGCCTCGCTTTTTCCTCTTGCATTTCTCCGGCAAATGAGTAAAATTTAAGTTTTGGCTCTGACATTGCGATTGATTGTTTTTCAGCGGAAGGGCCGAAGGACTTTCAAAGGTTTTGTAAAAATGTTCACCATAGCCCTTATAATTCACATAATAGTCAGCCTTGTAATGATCGTATCCGTGCTTCTTCAGGTCGGCAAAGGCGCGAGCATGGGTTCCGCGTTCGGAGGCTCGGGAAGCCAGACGCTTTTCGGAAGTTCCGGGCCCGCGACGTTCCTCGGCAAGATTACCGCGGTGTGCGCGGGGATATTCATGCTCACATCGCTTTACCTGACTTTTCTTTCATCAAGGGCGCGGACATCCTCCATCATGACAGATGTGCCGGTTGAGGCCGGAAAGGAATCCCCGGCGCAGGGGCTTCCAGAAGGCATGGCCGGTCCTCAGGGGCCTGCCGGCAAGGCGCCCGTTCAGCCCAACCAGCCCGTCCAGCCGGGCCGGTAATTGACAGTCCTTTAAGCCGAAGTGGTGGAACTGGTAGACACGCCATCTTGAGGGGGTGGTGGAGCAATCCATGGGGGTTCGAGTCCCCCCTTCGGCACCAAATATTTAATTTGATTTCTGATGACGGGACTCGAACAGTTTGCGA
>JBBTGV010000058.1:0-10126 GCA_038041305.1 Deltaproteobacteria bacterium
CTATCTCAACGCCCCCGCCTTTTAAAAAGCGGCCTATCCTATCTCGGCCAGCTCAAGCCTGCCATGCCACCTGTGCCTGAGGACCTCTTTTATGGACGCCGGACCATCGCCATTCAGCCCCGGATTCGCCTCAAGGTAATTAAACGCGGCCTGCCGCGCGTCCTTTAAAAGCGCGTAATCGGTCATTGCCCCCATGCTCCTGAAATCCGGAAGCCCGGCCTGCCTTGTCCCGATGAAATCCCCGGGGCCGCGGATCTTTAAATCCTCCTCCGCTATCTTAAACCCGTCTTCTGTCTCCTGCATCACCTTAAGCCTCCTGAACGCGTCGTCCGAGGCCTTCCACGGCGCCATGAGAAAGCAGCATGACGGCCTTTCTCCCCTTCCCACCCTGCCCCTTAGCTGATGCAGCTGCGAAAGGCCGAACCTGTCCGCGTGCTCAATGAGCATGACCGTCGCGTTCGGCACGTCAATCCCGACCTCAACAACCGTCGTGCATACGAGGATCTGTGTCTTCCTCGCCTTAAAATCCCTCATTACCTCCTCTTTTTCCAGAGGCTTAAGCCTTCCGTGAAGAAGCCCTATTGCGAAATCGCTGAAAACCCCCTTTTGAAGATGCTCCTTTGCGCGCGTGGCGTCCTTAAGGCTTATCTCCTCAGATTCCTCAACAAGCGGATAAACGATGTAGGCCTGAGCGCCTGAGGCAACCTCTTTTGCGATAGTCCCGTAGGCCCTGTCCCTTTCCCTCTCCCTCTCCTTGAACGCGAACGTCCTCACAGGGGTCCTGCCCGGAGGGAGCTCGTCAATTATGGAAACATCAAGGTCCCCGTAGACGGTCATGCTCAGCGTGCGAGGTATCGGGGTGGCCGTCATGATGAGCATGTGCGGAATAAAATCCGCGCCTTTTTTCTTAAGCTCAGCCCTCTGCTCAACCCCGAACCTGTGCTGTTCGTCTATAATTGCAAGGGCATTCCTGTTAAACTCAACGTCTTTTTGTATGAGCGCATGCGTTCCGATCGCGATGTCAACCCCGCCGGTTCTTATCTCATCAAGGGCCCTCTGTCTCTCGCCCCTCGCAAGGCCTCCCGTAAGGAGAACGGCCTTAAGCCCGAGCTTCTCGGCGTATCCGTGGATTAAAAGATAGTGCTGCTCGGCGAGGATCTCCGTAGGGGCCATCACCGCGACCTGAAAGCCGGCCTCAATGGCCCAGAGGGACGCGATAAGGCTTACTATGGTTTTACCCGAGCCCACGTCCCCCTGCACAAGGCGCATCATCGGGTGCCGTGAGGCGAAATCCGCCTTTATCTCCTTAAGCACCCTTTCCTGCGCTGCGGTGAGGCTGAAGGGCAGGACCTTTTTAAGTCTGTCCGCAAGACCGGTCCTTTTCGCACGGCTTAAATCAAAACACGGCCCGTGCCCCGCCTTTATGCGGGCCTTTTTTATCGCAAGGCCGAGCTCAAGCACGAACAGCTCGTCAAACGACAACGCCCTTTTTGCGCGCTCTATCGCCGCCAAAGAATCCGGAATATGTATGTTAAGGAATGCCGTGCCTGCGTCCATTATGTTCAATTCCCGCCTTGTAGCCTCAGGCGACCCGCATACGAAATGCCCGGCGTATTTTTCAACTATGCCCCTTATCATCCGCCTTATCGTCCTCTGCCTCATATTGTCTATCTGCGAATACACCGGCACGATCCCCTTGTATCCCTCTACCCCGGACAGATCGGATTCGTCAAATTCCTCTATGTCCGGGTGAACCATCTCCTTCTGCCCGTTAAAGAGGGTTACGGGGCCGAACGCCTTTAGACTCGCATTGACCTTAAACCTGTCCTTCATGTAGCTTATGCGGTAATTAAACCATTTGAGTTTAACAATGCCCGTCTCATCGCCTGCAATGACCTCAAAGACCTTTCTCCCGCCGTATCTCACCTCACCGGTTGCAATGACCCTGACAAGAAGAAGCCCGTCCGCGCCGGGCGTTAGATGTTTTATGTCCTTAAGATTTCTTCTGTCCTCATACCTTATCGGCAGGAAATAAAGCGCGTCCTCCACGGTTGAGAGCCCCTTTTTCTCAAGCCGTTCAAAAAGCCTCTGCCCTATGCCGGCAATGTTTAAAAGCGGCGACTTAAGCAACTTTAAATTCTTCCCGTCATTCTCAGGGACGCTTTTTTCCGCTAAGGGAGAGGGATTGAGGCAGATTGACCCAACGATGGAAAGCGCGTTTTCCACCCTAAGCCTTTTTTCGCTTAAGGCCATAGCGTCAAAGCCCTTGAAGGCCGCATTCAGCTCACGGAATTTTTCGGCGATACAATCCGGCGGGTCATTGGCGGAGGCGATGCCGCAGATGCGCGTTATGTGGGATTCAAGGCCTTTTATCGCAAGGATGTTCGCAAAGCCGTTTCTCGAGGCGAACTCAAGCGGCCTTCTGACCGCATCTATAAGCTCTGAAATCCTATTCCCCTGAGGGTCGCTCATCTTCAAGCCGAAATAGCTACATCTCAACGCGCGTTATAACGCCGTGGAGCTTGTTGGAGGGGAGCTTGTAGAATATGAGAAAAGTGGGGGTAAGCCTTTTTATCACCGAGAACGTCTTCCATATGATATTGGACGTGACTATCTCCTCAATGCCGTAGAAGATGGTCTTTTCATTAATGCCGGCCTCTGTAAGCACTGACTCGACGTCAACCACCTCAAGATACCCGAGTTCAATCTCAAAGGCCCTTAAGCCAGGGGCAAGCGGCTCGCTCAAATGACAGTTTGTGCCGAAGGGCTCGTCTTTTCTGGTAATGGACACTATCACATTGTCCTCGTATATGATGTTGTTCTTGAACATGGTGTGCACTATGTACGGCGCAATCTCCTTTGCGTCCTTCGCGAAGAAAAGGGCGGTGCCGCTTATCTTGCACAGGGCATTGTAAATCTGGGTATAGCTTAAAAGGAACGCGTCCAGATTCAGCGGCCTGAGCGCCCTGTAAAGCTTCTTCTGCCCTATGGTGTATACCAGTATTACGGCCAGAGGGAAGGCCGCGATGACTAACGACCAGTATCCGCCGTGGGGAATCTTGAATGCGTTTGAAAAGAGGAATATGAGGTCAATGCCTGTTATGAGAAGCGCTACTAACATCCTTAAATATTCCCTCCTCATGATAAAAATCCACGACATCAATATGCCCGTGATGGACATGGTCCCTGTTACGGCAAGTCCGTATGCCGCGGCAAGCTTGTGCGATTCCTTGAATTCGTACATTATGAAGATTACGGAGAGCAGAAGCGCCCAGTTCACGAAACCTATGTAGATCTGGCCGCGAAGCTCCGTTGAGGTGTAGTCCACCTTAAGAAGCGGCATCACGTGCGTTGTTATGCCCTGATATACGATGGAAAACATCCCGCTTATCATTGCCTGCGAGGCTATGACCGTTGCCGCGATGCTTAAGAGCAGGAAGGGCACATAGAGCAGCGGCGACTGAAACAGTATCATCTCAAACATGACGTTTTTGGCGGCTGGATTGTCTATGAGGAAAGCTCCCTGCCCGAAGTAATTGAGCACAAGCGCGACAAAGACAAAGTACCATGCCTTTACGATAGGCACCCGGCCCAGGTGTCCCATGTCAGCATACAGCGCCTCGCCTCCTGTCGCGCACAGTATCACCTCCGAAAGCACGAAAAACCCGGTAAGCCCGTTATTGGCGATAAAACTTAAGCCGTAGAACGGGTTAACGGCCTTAAAGACCTCAGGGTGATGGTAGATTGAGCCGAGCCCGGAGACGCCTAAGACTATAAACCACACAAGCATAAGCGGGCCAAAGACCCACGCCACCCTCTCGGTGCCTCTTTTCTGGAAGGCAAAAAGAAGGGTGGCAATCATTGCCGCAACGAGTATGAGCTTTGTCTGTCCGACATCCTCAAAACCAGGAATGAGCAGCGTGCCTTCAACCGCGCTTAATATGCTTATCGCAGGGGTTATAACCCCGTCCCCGATAAGCAGTGAAATGCCTATGAAAGAAAGAAGCGTCACAAACGAAATCTGCCTGCCTGACTTCAGGAAAGGTATCAGTATCTCCGTTAGGACAATCGTGCCGCCCTCGCCCCTTTTGCTCAATGAGGTCGCAAGCCACGCGTACTCAACGGTAACGAGCGTAAGAAGCGTCCATAGGATCAAAGACAGGACGCCTGTGATATTGTCAACGGTTGGTTTTATGAAGAGAAAAATGACGGTTAATGTGTATATCGGGCTTGTGCCTATGTCGCCGAACACTATGCCCAATGATTTCATGATCTGCTTCATCTATGGAGGACCCTCCTCAAATTGTAGTCAACGTCCGGACGCCGCTATGCGGCCTGAAAAACCCTGTCGCCGTTGACTGGGGGGAGTGCGCATGGTAAAAAAAGAGGTCATTTGGTGTTGGGCGTCTGAAGGGTGCTATGATACTCCTGAAGGGTCTTCACATCAAGCCCGTCCTTTAGCATGGCCTTAATGCCCATGGCAGAGGCCCTCGCGCCCGCAACCGTAGTAAAGTAGGGTATGCCCATGTCAAGCGACGACCTCCTTATGGAATAGGAATCAGCAACGCTCTTCGCGCCGAACGAGGTGTTTATGACCATGTCTATCTCCCTGCTCTTAATTCTATCCACGATATGTGGCCTGCCCTCAGCGACCTTAAGCACGCACTCTGCGGGCACACCGTTTTCCTTAAGAAACCTTGCAGTCCCGCTTGTGGCGACCACCTTGAATCCAAGGCTGAAAAGCTCCATTGCCACAGGGGCGATATCCTCCTTATCCTCGTCCCTTACGCTTATAAAGACCCTTCCCTTGAGAGGCATCCTGTTGCCTGCCGATATCTGGGCCTTTGCGAACGCGGCCCCGAAGTCCCTTGATATGCCCATGACCTCGCCGGTGGACTTCATCTCAGGGCCTAAAAGCGTGTCAACGCCCGGAAATTTTATGAACGGGAATACCGCCTCTTTAACGGACGTGTAGGCCGGGGTTATCTCCTCTGTGAAGCCAAGCCCTTTTAGCGTTGAGCCCATCATAAGGAGTGTCGCGTATTTCGCAAGCGGCCTTCCGATGGCCTTGCTCACGAACGGTATCGTGCGGGACGCCCTTGGATTGACCTCAAGAATATATATCTCATTGTCTTTTATTGCAAACTGAATATTCATCAGGCCCACGACCTTAAGCTCCCTTGCAAGCAGTTTTGCCTGGTGCCTTATCCCGTCAAGCACGCCTTTGGCAAGCGAATACGGCGGTATTGAGCACGCGGAATCGCCGGAATGCACCCCGGCCTCCTCTATATGCTCCATAACCCCGCCTATCACGGTCATCTCCCCGTCGCTTATGCAGTCAACATCAACCTCAACCGCGTTCTGCAGGAACGAATCAATGAGCACGGGATGCTCCGGGGACGCGTGTATCGCCTTTGTCATATATTCTATGAGCCTTCTTTCCTCATAGACTATCTCCATGGCCCTGCCGCCGAGCACGTAAGAAGGCCTTACCATGACAGGGTAGCCGATGGAGCGCGCCACCCTCATCGCGTCCCCTATTGACCTTGCGATCCCGCTTTTAGGCCTCTTGAGCTTAAGCCTCTCAAGCAGATGGTCAAACCTCTCCCTGTCCTCGGCCATGTCAATTGAATCAGAGGAGGTGCCGAGTATTTTCACCCCGGCCTTCTCAAGCGGCACCGCGAGCTTTAACGGGGTCTGGCCGCCGAGCTGGACGATGACGCCCAGGGGTTTTTCCTTTTCAACTATTGAAAGGACGTCCTGAAATGCAAGGGGTTCAAAATAGAGCCTGTCCGAGGTGTCGTAGTCCGTTGAGACCGTCTCGGGGTTGCAGTTGACCATGATGCTTTCATAGCCGGCCTCCTTAAGCGCAAGGCTGCAATGCACGCAGCAATAGTCGAACTCAATGCCCTGCCCGATCCTGTTCGGGCCGCTGCCGAGTATCACGACCTTTTTTCTCTTTGTGGGCCGCGCCTCGCACGCGCTCCTCGGGGCAGTGCCTTCAAGCGCGTTGTAAAAAGGCCGCTCGTACGTTGAATAAAGATACGGGGTATGCGCCTCAAATTCGGCGGCGCACGTGTCTACGGTCTTGTATACGGGCTCTATGCCGCACTCCGAGGCCAAGGCCCTCACCTCGGATTCGCTTTTGTTTGACAACGCCCCGATTGAAGCGTCTGAAAAGCCCGCCTCCTTTGCCCTTCTGAAAAGCCCCTCCGGGAGCCTGCCCGTTGATTTAAACTGCCAGAAGAGAGCCTTCTCAATGTCAACAATGTCCTTAAGGTTATTTAAAAACCACGGGTCAATGCCGGTGCTGCGGTAGATATCCTCAATCTGGAGGCCCCCCCTTATGGCCTCGCATACAAACCAGAGCCGCTCTCCGGAGGGCATCTTTAACCGTGCCTTTATGAGGTCAAGCTCCGCGTCCGTTGGAACAAACTCAGGCTCATGCCGGTCTTTCCTCACCTTTTTATCAAACCCGCCAGAGCCGGTCTCAAGGGAGCGCACGGCCTTGCTCATCGCCTCCTTGAAGGTGCGCCCAATCGCCATTGCCTCGCCGACGGACTTCATCTGTGTCGTGAGGGTTGCGTCCGCGTTCGGGAATTTCTCAAAGGCGAATCTCGGGATCTTTACGACCACATAGTCTATCGTCGGTTCAAACGACGCCGGGGTTTTTTTGGTGATGTCGTTCGGTATCTCGTCAAGGGTATAGCCCACGGCGAGCTTTGCCGCTATCTTAGCGATCGGGAACCCGGTCGCCTTGCTTGCAAGGGCCGAGGACCTTGAGACCCTCGGATTCATCTCTATTACATAAACCTTTCCGTTCTGCGGGTTCACGGAGAACTGTATGTTTGACCCGCCCGTGTCAACGCCTATCTCGCGGATTATCTTTATGGAGTAGTCCCTTAAGATCTGGTATTCCTTGTCCGTGAGCGTCTGGGCAGGTGCTACTGTTATTGAATCCCCGGTATGCACGCCCATCGGGTCAAAATTCTCAATGGAGCAGATGATGACTACATTGTCCTTCCTGTCCCTCATCACCTCAAGCTCGTATTCCTTCCAGCCTATCACGGATTCCTCAACGAGTATTTCGTTTACCGGGCTGCTCTCAATGCCGTATCTCACCATGTCCCGGTACTCTTCCATGTTGTAGGCGATCCCGCCGCCCGTGCCGCCGAGCGTGAAAGACGGGCGTATTATGACAGGGAAATCCATTGTCCCGATAATCTCAATCGCCTTGTCAATTGACCTTGCCTGGGAGCTCCTCGGGACCTCAAGCCCGATCCTCTGCATGGCGAGCTTAAAAAGCTCCCTCTCCTCGGCTTTTTTAATCGCATTAAGCCCGGCCCCTATCATCTCAACCCCGTATTTCTCAAACACGCCGGCCTCGGCAAGCCGAACAGAGCAGTTTAAGGCGGTCTGGCCCCCCATTGTCGGAAGCACGGCGTCAGGCCTCTCCCTCTCAATTATCTTTTCCACCATCTCCGGCGTGATGGGCTCAATGTATGTCCTGTCGGCGAGATTGGGGTCGGTCATTATGGTCGCGGGGTTTGAATTCACGAGCACGACCTCGTAGCCGTCCTCTTTAAGGGCCTTGCACGCCTGCGTGCCGGAATAGTCAAACTCGCACGCCTGTCCGATGATTATCGGGCCTGAGCCTATTAAAAGCACCTTCTTTATGTCTGTTCTTTTCGGCATATTTTCAATAACAAAATTATCTTGATGCATCAAACGACACTCTGTTTATACGCCCGCGCCCTGTTGCTCCATCATGTCCGTAAACCTCCTGAAAAGATACTGCGCGTCATGGGGGCCGGGCGAGGCCTCGGGGTGGTACTGAACCGAAAATACCGGCAGGCTGGGATGCGCGATCCCCTCAACGGTCCTGTCGTTTAGGTTTATGTGCGTAAGATTCGCAAGCCCTTTAATGGACCCCTCGTCAACGGCAAAGCCGTGGTTCTGCGAGGTTATCTCAACCCTGCCGGTCGTAAGGTCCATTACGGGCTGGTTTGCGCCCCTGTGGCCGAACTTAAGCTTAAAGGTGCTTCCTCCGAGCGCGAGCGCGAGTATCTGATGCCCGAGGCATATGCCGAATATGGGGGTCTTCCCGATCAAGTTTTGAATGTTCCGCCTTGCGTATTTGACCGCATCCGGGTCGCCGGGGCCGTTTGAAAGGAAAACCCCGTTCGGCCTCATTGCAAGGACCTCATTGGCG
Source organism: Deltaproteobacteria bacterium (assembly GCA_038041305.1). Lineage (GTDB taxonomy): Bacteria > Desulfobacterota > GWC2-55-46 > GWC2-55-46 > GWC2-55-46 > JBBTGV01. The sequence goes on from JBBTGV010000058.1 coordinate 8,213, forward strand.
GGCATAAAGGCAGGCACCACAGTAACATCGCAGCCTGAGGACGCAAGGTTTCTGAGGATATTCCTTTTTATGCCGAAGTCATACGCAACGACCTTGAATCTTTTGCCAATCTTATCCAACGCGCCGTACCCATCGCCAAGGCCCCAGAGCCCCTCGTTCCACGAATACGGGGCGCCGCATGTAACCTCTTTGACGAGGTCCGCGCCTACCATCCCGGGCGTCTCGTGCGCCTTTTTTACGAGCACCGCCGCGTCCTGTCCGGTTGTGGAGATTACCCCCTGCATGGCGCCCTTGTCCCTTATAATCCTCGTAAGCGCCCTCGTGTCAATGCCGTATATGCCCGCGATATTGTGCCGTTTCAGGTATTCATCAAGCCTGCCCCGCGCCCTCCAGCTGCTCGGGTACTGGCAGTGCTCCTTTACTATGAACCCCTCCGCCCACGGCCTTGCGGATTCAATGTCCTCGTCATTAACCCCGTAATTGCCCTGCTCCGTATAGGTCATCGCAACGATCTGCCCCTTGTAGGACGGGTCGGTAAGCACCTCCTGATAGCCGGTCATTGAGGTGTTAAACACCACCTCGCCGGTCTTGTCAATCTGGGCGCCAAAGGAGTATCCCTCAAAAACAGTCCCGTCTGAAAGCGCAAGAGTCGCCTTTTTCAAAAAATCATCTCCCTCATCTGGAATAAATAACCCTTCCGCCTGCAATCGTCTTTACTATCACGCCCTTAAGCGTGCGGCCCATGTAAGGGGTGTTCTTTGACCTTGACCTTATGGCGGTTTTCTCAACAGTCCATGTCCCTGACAGGTCTGCTATCGCTATATCCGCCGCTGAACCGACCGAAATGCCGCCGCATTCAAGGCCCATAATGCCGGCCGGGTTAACGGTCATTTTCCTGATGGCGTCTGAGAGGGTCAAAACCCCTTCCTCAACGAGGCCGTATATAAGCGAAAAGGCCGTCTCAAACCCTATGATGCCGTTTGAGGCACGGTCAAACTCTATTTCCTTTTCAAGCGAGGACTGCGGCGCGTGGTCGGTCGCAATGCAGTCAATCGTGGAATCCTTAAGCGCCTGCCTCAACGCAAGCATATCTTCCTCGGACCTCAACGGCGGATTCATCTTTGCGTTTGTGTCGTAGCCTTCAACCTCTTTATCCGTTAGCGTGAGGTGGTGGGGCGTGGCCTCGGCCGTAACCTTAACCCCGTTTTCCTTTGCCCTTCTTATAAGCTCAACGCCTCCCCTCGTGCTTACATGCGCGACATGAAGCCTTGAACCCGTCAGCCCCGCAAGGGAGATATCCCTTGCAATGGCGGCATCCTCCGCGGCGTTTGGAATCCCCTGCAGCCCAAGCCTCGTTGAAACCGGGCCTTCGTTCATTGCGCCGTTGTTTGAAAGCCTTAAATCCTCGGCGTGCGTTATGACAGGGGTCCCAAGCGCGCCGGCGTATTCAAGCGCCCTTCTCATGAGGCGCGCGTCCTCTACCGGCCTGCCGTCGTCTGTGAACGCAACGCAGCCGGCGGCCTTCAGTCCGGCCATCTCGGAGAGCCTTTCCCCTTTAAGCCCCGAGGAAATAGCCCCGACCGGGTGCACCCTTACGCCGGTGGAAGCCGCCTTGTCGAGTATATACCTCGTTACGGATTCGTTGTCGTTCACGGGCATTGTGTTGGGCATGCACAGTATCGTCGTAAATCCGCCCGCCGCCGCCGAAGCACACCCCGTCTCAACGGTCTCCTTGTATTCGTGTCCGGGCTCCCTTAGATGCGAGTGCAGGTCAACAAGGCCGGGAAATACGATTAAACCCTCGGCGTCTATGAACCCGATCTCCGGGTTTTTAGGGTCAATCTCCGAGGTATCGGATTTGCAGGGCTTAATCGCCGCGACGCGCCCGGACATGCAGTATACGTTGTACAGCCC